>JACCSE010000516.1 GCA_013813145.1 Gemmatimonadales bacterium | reverse complement strand
CCGGGCGAGACCGTCGCCTCGGTGCAGGCGGCGCTCGGCCGGATCGTGGCGGACACGGCGATCCACATCGTCCTGGCCCCGGCCAACGAGCCGTCGTCGCCGCCCCCGCCGAGCGCCCTTGCGCCGGCCGTCATGCAGCCGATCGGCGTCGTCACCCGCCAGCTCTTCGGCGTGCCGGTGGTGCCCTTTATGTCCACCGGGGCCACCGACGGCCGGTTCCTGCGGAGCGCCGGCATTCCGACCTACGGGGTGAGCGGCCTCCTCGGCGACCCCAACGACGTGCGCTCCCACGGCCGCGACGAGCGGATGCTGGCAAAGTCGTTCTACGACGGGCAGGAGTTCCTCTGGCGGTTGGTGCGGCGGCTGGCGGGGGTCGGACCGGCGACCTGACCGCCGTCACTTCCGGCCGCCGATCTTCGTCATATAGGGAGACCCTCTCGCGGGGCTCCCCATGCATCTCCCCCTCATCGAATCCAGCCGGGGCTTCCTCCAGACCACGGAATGCGCCCTGCTCAACGTCTTCGCGCACGGGGCGGTCGTCTGGATCGCCGCCGGTCTCACCGCCGGCGGCCACCACCTCCCGGCCGACGAGCGCGAGGCCCGGGTGTTCTTCCTTCTCCCGCCCGACCGGGTGGCCGTCCGGCCCTATCAGACCGAAATCATTCAGATGGGTAAGCCGGGCATGGATTTACAGGATGGAAAGGACCTCACCCACCCGGGCGCGGGCCCGCGCGTCGAGCCCCAGGCGTGGAGTGCCCAGGGACGCAAAGCCGGGAGCGGCGCCCGGGGCGAGGTCCCCTTCGGTCCGGTCAGCCGGCTCCACGTCGACTCCCTCTTCAGCGTGCTGGAGGTGGACCGCGCGGTCGAGCGGTACGAATGGAGCGCCGCGCCGGCCTACCCGGCCGACCTGGCCGCGCTCGGCGCCGAGGGCGTGGTCCGGGCCATGTACGTGGTGGACACCCGGGGGGTGGTGGACACGGCCTCAGTGCAGGTGGTGTACAGCGACGACCCCCGGTTCACCACGTCGGTGGTCGTCGCGCTCGGCCACGCGCGCTTCCGGCCCGCGACCAAGGGTGGCAAGGCCGTTCGCCAGTTGGTCCAGCAGCAGTTCCGCTTCAAGCTCAGGCCGTCGATGGGGGTGCCGCGCGGCGCGGCGAGCTGAGTCGGCTGGCAAAGGCCCGGTCGCACATGCCAACCTACTCGATTCGCGACGCTAAGAACCGGCTCAGCGCGCTCCTCGCCCGAGTCCGTCGCGGCGCCCGCATCGTCATCACCGACCGCGGCGTGCCGGTCGCCATGCTGGTCCGGGCGGGCCTGGTCGCGCCGCGCCGTCAGGCCCCTTCCCGGGCTCTGCTCGGCGCTTCGCCGGTCGATCCCTCGACCTCGGCGAGCGCGGTGGATGCCCTGCTGGCCGAACGAGCGGATGGGCGGTGAGGTATTGGGACAGCTCCGCGCTTCTCCCGCTGGTCGTGCTGGAGCAAATCAGCGTGACGATGCAGGACCTGCTGACGGCCGACCGCGACGTCCTGACCTGGTGGGGGAGCCGAGTCGAGGCCGCTTCAGCGCTGTCCCGGCTCGGCCAGGAGGGCGCGCTGGAGGGAGGCAGGCTGGAGGCGGCGTTCGCCCGTATGAATGCGCTGGCGCGGACCTGGGATGAGGTGCTTCCCACCGACTCGGTCCGAGATCAGGCCATTCGCCTCCTGCGGGTCCACCCGCTCCGCGGGGCGGACGCCCTTCAGCTCGCAGCCGCAGTGGGGGGCCGAGCATCAGCCCAACACTCTGGCGCTCGTCACGCTGGACCACCGGCTGCGCGAAGCCCCGCTGCGCGAGGGGTTGGCGGTATTGCCGGCGGCGAGCTCAGGATGACCCAGCCACTTGGCACCGCGGTTCAGGCAACGCGCGATGTGCCGGCTCGGGCACACCCCGCTGCTCGATGCCACCCACATTCTGCCGGATCGGGGAGACGAATTCGGGCGGCGTGAAGGCGCCCAGAAGCCCTGGCGCCGATGGTGCCGTAGCGGCGGCGGATATGTACCCAGCTCCGCGATCGGCTGGCGGCCATGCCGTATCCCGCCAGCAGAGCGCACACCAGTGAGAGCGCGCCCAGGCGCGCTCCCAGATTTCCTGCTCAGGGCGGCGGCATGGGCCACGGCAGCCCGAACCTTCGCTCGATCCGGGACGGCGCGGTAAATCGCCAGGCGGCCGTCGACGTATCGCCGGAACAGCTCCCGCAGCTCCTGCCGGGGCCCGGGTGCCAGCAGATCCAGCCGAGCGTAGGCGGTGCCGATCGCGTTGGCTTCATCGACGATGAGGTGGCGACGATCGTCGAACCGCGTCGCTGCTCCGGAGAACGTGAACGCGACCAGGAGCCCCATCAGTCCGAACACCGCGGCCCGGGCCGACTTCCAGCAATAGCCATCAGGCTCCCCATACCCCGCGAGCGATCTGGCCGCTGGCGCACTTCACCGGTAGCATTCCACGTGGAACCGACGCACCTGCCTGGCGACGACCTGATCGCGACCGGGTCGATCGGCGGGCACACGAGTCAGGCTGTGAGGGTGGCGCTATGGAGTTCCGGATACCGAGCGCGAGCATCCCAGACCCGGCCCCGGCCGGGCTGCAAGCAACGATCCCCACCAAGTACCACGAGGTCTATGCCCGCTGGCGCGAGGCGCCGGAGGCCTTCTGGGCCGAGGCAGCGGAGGCGGTTCACTGGCACCGGAAATGGGATGCGGTCCTCGACGCCTCGCGTCCGCCCTTCTCCCGCTGGTTTCCCGGCGGGCTCGTCAACACCTGCTACAACGCACTCGACCGTCACGTCGAGAGCGGTCGTGCCGATCAGCCCGCGCTGATCTATGACAGCCCCGTCACCTCCACGGTGCGCAGCTTCACCTACCGCGAGCTGCGGGACGAGGTGGCGCGGTTCGCCGGCGTGCTCGCGGGGCAGGGGGTGGGGCGCGGAGATCGCGTCATCATCTATATGCCGATGGTCCCCGAGGCGGTCGTCGCGATGCTGGCCTGCGCCCGGATCGGGGCGGTCCATTCGGTCGTGTTCGGCGGCTTCGCGTCCCACGAGCTGGCCAGCCGGATCACGGACGCGCGCCCGAAGGTGATTCTTTCCGCGTCGTGCGGGATCGAGGTGGATCGTATCGTCCCGTACAAGCCGCTGCTCGACCGGGCCATCGAGCTCGCGTCGGCCAAGCCGGATTGCTGCATCGTGCTCCAGCGGCCGCAGGAGCAGGCGTCGCTGCTGCCTGGGCGGGACTGGGACTGGGCCGACCTCGTGGCCGGCGCATCACCGGCTGAATGCGTGCCGGTGGCCGCAACCGATCCGCTCTACATCCTCTATACCTCCGGCACCACCGGCATACCCAAGGGCATCGTCCGCGACAACGGTGGCCATCTGGTCGCCCTCACCTGGAGCATGCGTCACGTCTACGGGGTCGAGCCCGGCGAGGTGTACTGGGCCGCGTCCGATCTCGGCTGGGCAGTGGGCCACTCCTACATCGTCTACGGCCCGCTCTTTCATGGGAACACGACCGTGCTGTACGAGGGCAAGCCGGTCGGCACTCCCGATCCGGGAGCCTTCTGGCGGGTCATCTCGCGGCACGGCGTGCGGGCGTTCTTCACGGCCCCGACGGCGTTCCGCGCCATCCGGCGCGAGGACCCTGCGGGCGAGCACGTCCGCCGCTACGATCTGAGCAGCCTGCGAACGCTATTTCTCGCGGGCGAGCGGTGCGATCCCGCGACCCTCCGCTGGGCGGAGGGGCAGCTCGGGGTGCCGGTGATCGATCACTGGTGGCAGACCGAGACCGGCTGGCCGGTCGGCGCGAACTGTGTGGGCCTCGGCATGCTGCCGGTGAAGCCGGGGTCCTGCACCGTGCCGGTTCCCGGCTACGACGTGCGGGTGCTGACCGACGAGGGTGCGGAGGCGCGCGCCAGGGAGACGGGCAACGTCGTCATCAAGCTCCCCCTGCCGCCGGGTTGTCTGTCGACGCTCTGGAACAACGACGCCGGCTACGCCGCAGCTTACCTGAGCGCCTACCCGGGCTACTACCTGACCGCGGACGCGGGCTACCAGGACGAGGATGGATACCTCTGGATCATGAGCCGCACCGACGACGTGATCAACGTCGCCGGGCATCGGCTTTCCACCGGGGCGATCGAGGAGGTGCTGGCCTCGCACCCGGATGTGGCCGAATGCGCCGTCGTCGGGGTGGCCGACGATCTTAAGGGCGAGGTCCCCCTCGGTCTGGTCGTGCTGAAGGCCGGAGCGCGCCGGACCGGTGAGGAACTGGTGGCGGAACTGGTCGCCCTGGTCCGGGAGCGGATCGGGCCGGTCGCCTGCTTCAAAGTGGCGACGCCGGTCAAGCGTCTGCCCAAGACCCGTTCGGGAAAGATCGTGCGCGGCACCATCAAGAAGATCGCCGACGGGCAGGAGTATCGAATCCCGCCCACGATCGACGATCCCGGGGTCCTCGACGAGATCACGGCCGACCTCGCCGGCATCGGCTACCCGCGCAGGCGAGACGTGGACGTCCGGGTTGCGGGCGCGGCCGGCCTCTAGCGCCGGCCGGTCCGCCGAAGTATCACTGATTCCTGGTGCAACGCTTCGCCCGACAACCTCGACAAGGGAGGGTGTAATGGGTGCCGTGAGGAATTGGTGGATCATGCTTCTGGTAGTGGGTTGCAGCAGGCCGGCCGACAAGCCGGCGGACACGACCGTGGGAGAGGCACCCGCGATGGAGGAGTCGCCGGCCACCATCTCGCTCGCCGACGTCGCCGGCACCTGGAAGGTCCGCAGCACAGTGGAGGGGAAGGAGGCCACCGTGGTGACCTACGATATGGTGGCCACGGCGGACCGCTCCGGGTGGTCCCTCAACTTCCCTGATCGCGAGCCGATCCCGGTGAGAATCGTCGCGGTGGAGGGCGACAGCATCGTGTCCGAGGCCGGCCCCTTCGAGAGCGCGCTCCGCAAGGGCGTGCAGGTCAGGACCCATGTCGTCAGCCGGCTGCAGGACGGGAAGCTGGTGGGGACGACGACGGCGCGGTACCAGGTCAGCGGTCCCGACACCTTGGCCCGGCTCAAGTTCGAGGGCACGCGCGCGCGTTAGAGCGCGTTGCAAGATGACAATCGCCGGTATTGGAACGCGCTCTTAGCTCTCGAAACTGACCGCGTTGGTTACCCTGAATACCGCACCAGCTTGTCACCCGCCCACCCAAGGAGTCGCGATGGGTGCCACGCCCGCCCCGCCGGTGGAGCGCACGCCGGGCCTCGATGCCATCCAGTCTTTACTGATTCCCGGCGAACGGCTCGAGAGCCACGCCGTCCAGCGCCGGCTCTTCGCCCTCACCCATCGGCGGATCGTCGTCGCCGCGACCTCCGGCCGCCTGATCGCGGTGAGCCGCGGCCTCTTCAGCGGCTTCACCGTGCAGGACATCCGGTGGCAGGACCTGCGGGACGCGCAACTCCAGGTGGGAATCTTCGGCGCCACCCTCAGCATCTCGGCCGGCGCCGGCAATGATCTCGCTGGCGCGGAAGGCGTGCCGCGGGCGCTCATCTTTACCGGGCTTCGGAAGGACCAGGCACAGGAGGTGTACCGCGCCTGTCAGTTCCAGGAGCAGGCCTGGCGGGAGAAGCGCCGGGTGCGCGAGCTGGAGGAGCTGCGGGCCAAGTCGGGCGGCGTGCACCTGGGCGGCGTGCCGGGCGTGGCGGCCGGCGGCGGGGATGATGCCGGCCGCTCGCCGCAAGCCCGACTCCAGCGGGCGAAGGAGATGCTGGATGGGGGGCTGCTGAGCGACGCGGAGTACGAGCAGGTGAAGGCGAGGATACTGGGGGAGTTGTGAAGGTGTTCGCTCAAATCGGTCGAAAGAGCTCCGCCAATGGCAGCAAGAACGGCTCCGGCGCGCCTGGCGGATGCCACACCAGCCGATCGTGCTCGAACCGAGGAAAGGAATCGGCGGGGGTCCACACCTCGACCCGCCGCTCGTCGCCGTCGACGATCCAGTAGAGCGGGATCGCCGCTTCCTGATAGCGGCGGCGCTTGATGAATCGGTCGTATCGCGCGCTGGAGGGGCTGAGGACCTCCGCCACCAGCAGGAGATCGCGCATCCGGGACCAGTCGAGGGTGCGGGCCTGCTCCAGCGGGACCACGAAGACGTCGGGCGACACCAGCACGTCGGGCCCCCACGAGCGCCAGGAGAAGGCGGAGCTGGACGACCTCGTGCCACGGCCGCGGCGACGGGGTCACGAGCAGCTCCCCGTACACGACTCAGATCGACTCATGTCCCGAGCCGAGATGACGCGCACCAGCGTCTTGCGCAACGGACGACTCGCAAGCTCGTGCCGCGCGGGACTCGCG
>JACCSE010000512.1 GCA_013813145.1 Gemmatimonadales bacterium | reverse complement strand
GCACTCGGAGGACGGTCGCGATCGCCTCCAGTGCCTCCGGCGCCCAGATCGCATTGACGTCCATCGCGAAGCGCCCTCCGGCGTACCCCTGTTCGCTGTCGCGCCAACTCGCCGAGCGCCAGCGCTCAGCGCTGAGCGGGGGGAAGCCGACCAGGTTTCCGGGTCGCGGGTCGCGGGCATATGCGTCGGTCTTGCGGGCCACGAGGGCCATCTCGCGCAGCAGCAGGGAGAGCCGGGCGATGCCCGTGCCCGAGGTGTCCATCAGGAAGGTCCGCCTCCGCGCCGCCGGTATCCGGGAATTGCCGAGATAGCGCGCCGCGAGCACCGGGAGCTGGAACTCGTCGTCCACCATGTGGTAATTCTCGCGGGTGGCCTGGAGGTCGCGGAGGACGCCGCGGGCCAGGCCGAGGATGCTGTCGGATGCCTGCCGCCGCCCGCCGCGCGCTTTGAGATAGCGGCCAACCAGGGAGTCGTACACCACGGCGTTTTCCCGGATGGCCTGGCCTCCCAGCGCCTCCTCGTGGCTCACGTCTCCCGATGGCCCGAGCTTGCGGAGCACTCCCGCGATCACGTGCTCCGCCATCGCGTCGGTCCAGATCGGCCGCATCATGAGCGCCGTCATGAGCATGTCGCGCCCGAAGTAGGTGGCGAAGGCGGGCAGTCCCGCCATGAGCTTTTCCCGGCTGCTCAGCAGCTCGACCCCGCGCACCTGACGTTCCAGCCGGCGATAGCGGAGCGCTCCGGTGCTGTCGCCGGCGCGGCGGGCGGCCGCGAGAAACGCCAGGAACTCCCGGTTGAAGATCTCGTCGCGCGAGAGCGGAGTGAGCGGGGCGGCGTCGGTCGTCACCCGAACGGTGAACCGGACGCGGGAGCCGCCGCGAGCTTCGACGGTCACCGTGCGGCCGGTCACTCGCATGGTGGACTCGCGCCGGTCGCCCCGTAGCTCGATCGCCAGCCGGTTGTGACCGTCGAGCGACGGCCGCTCTACCCGGACTCCCCAGGTTGTGTCGGTCCGGGCCGCCGCCGCCAGGGTCGGCAGGAGCCGGGCCTGCAGCTCCGCCAGGCTGCCGGCGCCCAGGAGCGCCAGGTGTCGCTCGCGCTCCGCGGCCGGGAGCCGGGCGACGCTCGCCACGAGCAGTGATTCCTCGGCCACGCGGAAAGGCGGCGCCGTGTAAGGGCGCAGGGAATGCTTCCAGTACTGGAAATCGCGCTCGACCCGCATCGAGCCGAGCAGGAACCATCCCACCTCCACCAGCGGCGAATCCCCCACCAGGCGGTACTCGATGGTACGGCTCGCGCCCGAGTCGGCCACCTCCGCGGAGTCGGCGTCCCACTCCAGCCGCGCTGGGCGGCCGCTGCCGTCCCGCACGGTAAACCCGACGCTCTCGTTGGCGGCATCGGCCCAGAGCTGCACCACCCGGCCACTCTGGGGCTCGAGGTAGATCTGGACGGTGTTTTCCTTCGAATCGCGGTAGAAACGGGTCTGGTAGCCCCGGTAGGCCGACGTGTCGTCCACCCCCGGCTCCGGGAAGGCGAGCACGGGGAGCCGGGCCCGGGGAGCGGCCGCTGGGGTGTCGCCCGTGGGCAGGATTCGCCGCCCTGCCGAATCCACGACGACGTCGAAGCGCTCGCCCCGGATCTTCAGGTTACGCAGGGTGAGCCGGGTGACCCGGGAGGGGAGCAGCGGGGGGAACGCCGGCTCCAGGCCCCCTTCACCCAGGCGGAGTCCGGTGTACCCGAAGATCACCTGTTGGAGAAAGCCGCCGGCGCCGGTCACGAAGTTCACGGCGTCGTTGGTCGGTGTCTCCGACAGCATCAGGAACGGGCCGCGCAACCAGCCCTGGTAGCTGTGGTGGAGGAGCGAGTCGAGCAGGGCGCGGTCGCCCAACTCCGCCGCGCCAACGGCAAGCAGCGTCGAGCCCATCATTGCCCCGGGGCCTTCGGCCAGGAGGCGGCGGACGGCCTGCGCGAGCTGGGTGCGCTTGGCTCGAGCGCTCATCGGGACGCCGAGCGGATAGCTGAGCAGCGGGGTAACGGCGCCGAGCGTCGAGTCGGGAGCTCCCTCGTAGGTGCGGTAGAACTCACTCGCCGAGTCGTACGGCATGTGCAGCCGGGTGCCGACCTGCTCCCATCTCGGGTTCGCCGGCTTCCCCAGCCGCCGGCTCGCCGCGACCGCGATCTCCAGGTTCTTGCGCGCGACGGCGTTGGTGTAGGCGTCGTCGGTCACCCCGATCAGCCCTTCGTGCACCGAGACGACGCTCTCGACGTGGTACCGGTCGGCCGCCGAGTCGTAGACCGTGCGGCTGACCCAGAAATCGGCGGTCTCCCGGATGACCGGAAACCCGTCGCGCGCGAGCCACGCGGAGTCGCCGATGGCCAGGTAGTACTGCCATTGGGCGAGCGCGACGTCGCCGGTGACGTGAATCTCGGAGCGCGCGTTCTGCACCGCGAAATGGGGCGTGGTCTCCCGGCCGCGCTCGTCGGCTTCCCAGGGATACATCGCGCCGCGGAAGCCGTTCTCCCGGGCTCGCTCGCGCGCGGCACCGAGAGTCCGCCCGCGGAAGGCGACCAGCGAGTGCGCGATGTCCGGATGGGTGACGAGGAGCGGCGGGAACATCCAGGTGTCGGAGTCCCAGAAGATGTGCCCGTAATAGCCGCCGCTGGACAGCCCCATCGGCGGGATGCCGAGCCTGGTGCCGGCGTCCGCGCTGGCGAGCAGATAGAACAGCATCGAGCGGACCACCCGCTGGAGCTCCGGGTCACCTTCGATCTCGATGTCGCTCTCCCAGCGGCTGTCCCAAGCCCGGCCATTGTCCGCGGTGAGGCCGTCGTATCCGCGGGCCTGCGCCAGCTCGGCCTCGCGCCTGGCGCGGGTGAGGGGGTAAGGCCCCTCCGCGGAAGACACCACGCTCACGACCTGAACGAAGCGGTAGGTCCGTCCGGCTGTGGCGTCGAACGCCACCTCCACCAGTGCCGAGTCGCCCGCGGCGACGGTGCGGGTGGCGGCCCGCGGCAAGTCGCGATCCCAGGAGACGCGCGCCGCCTGGGCAAGCGTCGTGTTGCGCCCGGCGGGCGTGGAGGTCAGCGAAAAGCGCCCGCCATGCCGCTCCGCGCCGGCCTCCCGCGAACGCACTACCATGTGGCCGGGATACCAGATGTCCGCCGGTTTCCAGCCCGGATCCGAGCGCTCCAGCCTGGCGAGCGGGAGCCGCCGGGGCGGCCGCCTTCCCGCCAGGGCGAATCGCACCCGCATTCGCCCCGAGTGCCGGGGTTCGAGCTCCAGCCGGATGATGGCAAGGTGGGGGTCGGCGCGGGAGACGAAGGCGTCGGTGCGAATGGTGGTGACCTTGGCGCCGTTCACCCACTCGTAGCCGGTGCGGACGGTGCCGGTCCG
>JACCSE010000088.1 GCA_013813145.1 Gemmatimonadales bacterium | reverse complement strand
CCGGAGCACTGTGCGCTGGTGCGGGAGGGAGACCCGCGCGTCGTCGCAGGGCCGCAGGAGCCCCGCCCCATCACCGCAGGAGCGCCGCCCGCAGCTTCTCCAACTCCCCCGGCGGCCCCGGGTACCGCGGGGCCAACCGCTCCAGCGCGCTCACCACCACCTCGGACACGACCACGTTCCGCACCGGCTTCCGATCCGCGGGCACGATGTACCATGGCGCCTCCGCCGTGCTGGTTCGGCTCAGCATCTCCTCATACGCCTCGGTGTAGGCATCCCACTGCTCGCGCTTCCGCAGGTCGCCCTCGTCGAACTTCCAGTACTTGGCCGGGTCGTCCAGCCGGGCCAGCAGCCGCTCCCGCTGTTCGGCGGGAGAGATGTGGAGAAAGAACTTGAGGATGGTGACGCCGTTCTCCGTCAGCAGCCGCTCGAACTGATTGATCTGCTCGTACCGCGGCCGCCAGACCGTTTCCGGAACCAGGTGATCCACCCGCACCACCAGCACGTCCTCGTAGTGTGAGCGGTTGAAGATGCCGATCTCTCCCTTGGCCGGCACCGAGCGATGGATGCGCCACAGGTAGTCGTGGCTCAGCTCCAGCGCGCTCGGCACCTTGAAGCCGGTGACCGTCAGGCCCTGCGGGTCGAGTGGCCCGAATACCCGCCGGATGGTGCCGTCCTTACCCGCGGCATCCCTGCCCTGAAGCACGACGAGCACCGCCCGCTTCGCCTCGGCGTGGAGGGCACCCTGCAGCCCGTCCAGGCGGTCGGTGAAGGTGCGGAGCCGGGCGGCGAGCTCCGTTTTCGGGACGTCGTCCAGGTGCTGCGCGTCCTCGTCCCGGAGCCGGACCTGGGCGCCTGGAGGCACTGGGGCGAGAGGCATATGATCCTCGGGTCTGCGGCTTCGGTGAGAGTGCCTGCGGCTATTCACCACAAAGGCACCAAGAGCACGAAGGACACGAAGGGTACACCCGACCAACACCAAAGTCCCGACCTCTTCCGGAGCGGAATGAGACGAATGGTGATCTGATGAGGTGTCTCTGTGTCCTTCGTGCCTTCGTGGCGAACAGCCTCACAATGTCTACCTAGCGCCTTCGCTCAGTATGACGTAACGGTCAAGCCGGCAGAGCGATCCTCACTCCAGGTCCGGGTCGCTTAGAAGCAGCGCGGCTGGCAGGACCCCGAACAGCCGATCCAGGCGCAACCGGCCGTCCTCGCCGGTGAGGTGCGATTCGCCGGTCAGGGCACAGGTCCACTGCCGGGGAGCGTCAGCCGGGACCGGCAGAGTGGTCCCGCTCCAGAGATCGGGGTCGCCTGCCGCCCCGGTCAGTCGCGGCACGGCGGCGATCAGCATCGAGGACCCGGAGCCGCGCGCGAACGCCACCACACGTCCGGCCGCCGGCCCGACCGCCTCGAGCGGCTGGTACACGGTGGAGCCGAACAGGTCGGGCCGCCGCCGCCTCGCCGCCAGCGCCGTCCGGACCAGTTCCTCGAGGAACGACCGGCGCGACTCACCGCCGCCCTTCCATGCCGCGCGCCACCTCTTCGAGTTTGCGCGCTCGCTCCTCGTAGTCCACCGGCCGTCTGTTGTCAGGGTCCACCAGGGCGAAGCTCCACAGCTCGTCTCCCTGGTAGATGTCCGGCACCCCGGGCGAGGAAAGGTGCAGCACGGTGCGACTCAGGCCGTTCCAGAGCCCCGCCCAGCCGATCCGGCGGGCGAACCGCTCCACCTCGTCGAGCAGCCGTGGCGCTCGCTCCGGCGAGAGAATCGCCTCGACGTCGACCCGAAGCGCTTCCTCGAATTCGGGATCGGGCTCGGTCCAACTGGTGCGCTGCTTGGCCTCGCGGGTGGCCTTGAGCGCGTATGCGGAAAGCCGATCGCGGAGCCCCTCCAAGTCCCCTACGCCGAGCGGCTCCAGCGGCCAGATACCGAGCAACGCCTGGAAGAGATGCTGTACCGTATTGGGGTCCGGCAGCCTGCGGCCGCGCGCCGCGGTCTTGAAGGGGACGTTGAGCTTGCGCCAGAGATCGAGCCGCTCGGCCCACTCGGCGGCGATCTCCGAGAGCACGTCGAGCCGCGCCCGGACGTCGGCGTTGCGCTTGGTATCGTGCGTCGTCGCGGCGAGCATGGCGCGCGGAAAGTTCGCCGCCCGGCAGGCGTTGCCGGCGTGAAAGGCTTCCACCGCCCGAGCGAGCGGCGCTTCGGGGCCGCCGCCCACTTGGTTCCGGGACAGGAGCGGCGTGTAGCGGTAGAAGGCCGTGTCCTCCACCCCCTTCGCGGTGGCCGGCCCGCTGAGCTGCTGGAACCGCTGCACGAAGCGGAGACGGAACCGCTCGAGCGCCGGATCGGCCAGCGGCCCGCCGGTCGGGAGCAGCGCTGCCTCGAGCAGCTCGAGCGCCTCCGCCCGAGCACGTCCCCGAGCCCGTGCCTCGGCCAGCGCAGCTTCCAGCAGGCGTCGGTCCTCACCCTCGGGTACCGGGTGGCGCTCGTCCACGTAGGTGCGGTACACCGGGAGCGCGATGATGGTCTCGCTGATGGCGCGGGCCACCGCCTGGAGCGGGACTCCGCGCCGAGGCCGGTCGGTGCCGGGCAGCTTGAGCAACCGCTCGGCCAGGCGGCGCACGCCGGCCGAAAGCGCCGGCTCCAGCACCAGCCGTTTGCCCTCGCGCAGCTCGGCATGCAACGCCTCCAGCTCGGCCTCGGTGCCGAGCTCGGGGTCGAGCGCGTTGGGATCGACGACGTCGTAACCGTGGGTGCTGCCGCGCCGGGCCCGGAGCATCGGGGAGCAGTGGAGATGGCTGACCCCGAGCCGGCTCAGGTAGGGAACGAGGGCGCGGACCCGGGAGAGTGGAAAGCCGGCGTGGAGTTGGAGCCGGTAGGTGGCGTGGATGGAGGGCATTTGGGTCAAGAGTCGAGAGTCTAAGGTCTCAAGTCTCAGGTCGACCTGAGACCTGTGACCTGCGACCCTAGACCCTAGACTCTCCCCTCATACCGCAGCAGCATCAGCGAGTGCGCCGTGAGATTCACCGCGTTCTGCCGCACGGTCCGGGGCGAGGGGTGCGCCGTGTTGATGATCTCGGCCCAGGCTCCCCCACCGTCGAGCGAGGGAAGGGTGAAGGGCTTGGAGCGCGCGCCGCCGTTCACCAGCAGCAGGATCGCCTCTCCGACCGGCCGCCGGCCGCGCTCGTCCAGCTCGCCGGTTGACTCGCCCCGGATCAGCATGCCGAGGACGTGATTGCTCGAGTCGTTCCACTCGGCGTCGGTCATCTCCCGCCCGTCCGGCCGGAGCCAGGCGAGGTCCTTCCCTGCCCCTGGGCCCCGCGACTCGCGCCGGAAGAAGGTCCGGCGCCGGAGCACCGGGTTCCTCGCCCGGATCCTAAATATCGTCCGGGTGAAGGCGAGCAACTGCTCCTCCAGGGGCGAGCGGTTCCAGTCCACCCAAGCGGTGGGGTTGTCCTGGCAGTAGGCGTTGTTGTTGCCGGCCTGGGTGCGGCCCATCTCGTCGCCGTGCGAGATCATCGGCACGCCCTGAGAAAAGGCCAGGGTGGCGAGCAGGTTGCGCTTCATCCGCTCCCGCATCCGGACGACGTGCACCGCTTCGGTGGGACCCTCCGCGCCCCAGTTCCGGCTCATGTTGTTGTCGCTGCCGTCCCGGTTGTGTTCGCCGTTCGCCGCGTTGTGCTTCTGCTCGTAGCTCACCAGATCGTGCAGGGTATAGCCGTCGTGGCAGGTGACGAAGTTCACGCTGGCGAGGGGGCTTCGCTGGCTGGCCTCGTACAGGTCGCTGCTGCCGGCCAGCCGGGAGGCGAGCTGGCCCACCTGGCCCCCATCGCCCCGCCAGAACTGGCGAGTGGTGTCGCGGTACTTGCCGTTCCACTCGCTCCAGCCGATCGGGAAGTTGCCGACTTGGTAGCCGCCCGGCCCGAGGTCCCAGGGCTCGGCGATGAGCTTGACCCGGGAGACCACCGGGTCCTGCCGGACTACGTCAAAGAACTCCGCGAACCGGGTCACCGCTTCGTTCTCCCGGGCCAGCACCGGGGCCAGATCGAAGCGGAAACCATCCACGTGCATCTCGGTCACCCAGTACCTGAGACTGTCCATCACCAGCTGAAGCGTGCGCGGGTGACGCACGTCCAGCGTGTTCCCGGTGCCGGTGTAGTCGGTGTAATAGCGGCGCCGCTCCGGGTGGAGGCGATAGTAGGCGGTGTTGTCGATCCCACGAAAGCAGAGCGTGGGACCCAGATGGTTCCCCTCCGCCGTGTGGTTGTACACCACGTCGAGCAGGACCTCGATGCCGGCCCGGTGCAGCCGCTTCACCATGGACTTGAACTCGGTGACCTGCTGCCCCCGGCCGGCGGTGGCGTAGCGCACGTCCGGGGCGAGGAAGCCGATCGAGGCGTAGCCCCAGTAGTTCACCAGGCCCATCTCGGCCAGCTGCCGCTCGGTGACGAAATGGTGGACCGGGAGCAGCTCGACCGCGGTTACGCCGAGCGACAGGAGGTGATCGATGATGGGATCGGTGGCGAGCCCCAGGTAGGTGCCGCGAAGCGACTCGGGCACGTCGGGGTGGAGCATCGTCATCCCCTTTACGTGGCATTCGTAGATCACCGTGCGATTGAGCGGCGTCCGGGGATGCTGGTCGTCGCCCCAACTGAAGGCGGACTCCACCACGACGCACTTGGGCATCCCTCCCGCGCTATCCTGAAAGTCAGGGACCAGATCTCGTTCCTCCTCCCGCCCCCGCATGGAATAGCCGGAAAGCGCGTCGCTCCAGCGGATGGTGCCGCTGATCGCCTTGGCATAGGGATCGAGCAGTAGCTTGGCCGGGTTGAATCGAAGCCCCTCGTTGGGCGCGTAGGGCCCGTGAATGCGATAGCCATACAGCTGCCCCGGGCGGACGTCGGGCAGGTAGGCGTGCCAGATCTGGTCGGTCCGCTCGGCCATGCGGATGCGGGCGGCCTCCACGCCGGAGACCGGATCCTCGAAGAGACAGAGGTCGACGCCGGTTCCGTGCTCGCAGAAGATGGCGAAGTTGGTGCCTTCGCCGTCCCAGGTGGCGCCGAGCGGCGCGGGAGCTCCGGGCCAGACCCGGATCATGCGGCCTCTACCCGGAGCAGTGCGGCCGATCGCGCCGGCAGGTGCGCCTGCCTCCCGTCCAGGGTTGCGTCGCCGTCCCCGCCGTACGCCGGGTTCTCGGTCGAGAGAACGAGATGCCAGTTCCCGTCGAGCGGAATGGAGCGCGCCGCCTTCGCGAAGTTGAAGAGGGCGAGCAGCCGCCGGTCACCGCTGCCGCGAGACAGCGCGAGCCACTCCGCCCGCTGGTCGTGCCGCACCGCGGGATCGCCGGTGCCGGGACTGAGCGCGGGCTCCTCACGGCGCAGCCGGAGCAGATCGCGGTAGAGCGCCAAGTGTCGCGCGTGACGCGGCTCGAGGGCTCGCTCCCAACTCGGCCGGGAGGCCTCGAAGGTGGACACCGCCTGTGGGTCCGGCACCTCCCCGGCCCACCCGAACGCGGCGAACTCGCGCCGCCGGCCCGCGCGCACCGCCTCGACCAGCTCGGGGTCGCCGTGGCTCACGAAGTACTGGAATGGGTTGGTCTCACCATGCTCTTCTCCCATGAACAGCAGCGGTACGTACGGCGAAAGCAGGAGCATGGCCGCCGCCAGCCGTTGGCCGGCCGCCTCCACCAGCGCGGCCAGCCGCTCGCCGGCCGCGCGATTGCCGATCTGATCGTGGTTCTGCACCGCGACCACGAATCGGTCGGTCGGCACGCCCGGCGCGGGGCGGCCGTGACGCCGGTCGCGGTACGGCGAATAGCCGCCGTCGTGCACGTACCGCTCGCCGAGCGCCTTGGCCACCGGCCCGATCCCGCCGAAATCGCTGTAGTAGCCGGTCCGCTCGCCGGTCAGGGCCACGTGGACCGCGTGGTGGAAGTCGTCCGACCAGTGCGCATCGCAGCCGTAACCGCCGGCGCGAGGGTCGCGGACGTAGCGCGGGTCGTTGGAGTCGATCTCGGCGATCACCAGCGCGCGGCGCCCGGCCGCCTCTCCCTCGGCGTGCACGGCCGCCGTCAACTCCTCCACGATGTGGCGGGCGCTCAGGTCCACGATCCGGTCGGCCGCGTCCAGCCGCAGGCCGTCGAGGTGGTACTCGCGGATCCAGTACGCCGCGTTTCCGGCGATATAGTCCCGCACCGCATCGCTCCCGGCGCCGTCCAGATTGAAACCCTCCCCCCAGAGCGTGCGGTATCGGTCGGAGAAGTAGGGGGCGAACTCCGCCAGGTAGTTCCCCTCGGGTCCGAGATGGTTGTACACCACGTCCAGCAGGACACTGAGCCCGGCGCCGTGCGCCGCGTTCACCAGGCGGCGCAACCCCTCGGGGCCGCCATAGCTGCTCTGCACCGCGTAGACCGAGACGCCGTCGTAGCCCCAGTTGCGCCCGCCGGGGAACTCCGCCACCGGCATCAGCTCGATCGCGGTGGCGCCGAGCTCGCGGATCGCGGGTAGCCGCTCGATGACACCGTCGAAGGTGCCCGCCGGACTGAACGTCCCGACGTGAAGCTCGTAGATGACCAGGTCGGCGGTCGCGACGCCGGCCCAGCCGGCGTCGGCCCAGCGGAAAGCCGTGGGATCGACGACGCGGGTGGGGCCGTGCACTCCTTCGGGGCGCCAGCGGCTGACCGGATCGGGCCGGTCGCGCTCACCATCGAGCCGGTAGAAGTAGACCGCGCCGGGCGGCACATCGTTTACGCTGATCTCGTGGACTCCCCGCTCGCGAGGCTCCAGCGGGAGGGATTCGGTCCGGGTTCCCCGGCGCAGACGTAGCTCGATGGTCCGCGGCTTCGGCGCCCAGACCGAGAAGTGGACCGCGCCGTCCCCCAGTGGGGTGGCTCCACGTAGCGGCACGGTTACCTGCGGTTGGTCGTTTGTCACCCTGAGCGAAGCGAAGGGGCCATGAGCAGGGGTATGCCCCCTTCGCTCCGCTCAGGGTGACAACCGGCTAACGGGACGGTCATCGGCCGGTCAGTCGGGTTCGTGGGTAAGGAGCAGTGCCGCGAGCGGCGGGAGGCCGATGCGGAACGACTGCGCCTGTCCCTGCCACGGCTCCGGCTCGGTGTGCGCGGCGTCCACCAGGCCGAAGCCGCTGCCGCCATAGCGGGTGTCGTCGCTGGAGAGGCTCAGCCGATAGCGGCCTGGAAGCGGCGCTCCGACCCGATAGTCGTGGCGCGGCACCGGGGTGAGGTTGAGCAGCACCACGGTGGCGCGCGCATCGTCCCGGCGCACGTAGGCGTACACCGAGTGGTCGCGGTCATCCGCGTCCAGCCAGAAGAAGCCGGCCGGATCCGGATCGCCGCGCCAGAGCTCCGGCTGCTCGCGGTAGCGTGCGCCCAGATCGGCCAGGAACCGGCCCAGCCCCGCGTTGAGCTCTCCCTCGGCCAGATGCCAGTCGAGACTTCGGTCGTGATTCCACTCCCGCCGCATGCCGAACTCCGAGCCCATGAACAGGAGCGGCTTGCCGGGACGGGTGTACTGGTAGGCCAGCAGGGCCCGCATGTTGGCGAATTGCTGCCATTCGTCACCCGGCATCCGGCCGAGCAGGGTGCCCTTCCCGTGCACCACTTCGTCGTGCGACAGCGGCATGATGAAGTGCTCGCTGTACTCGTACATCATGCTGAAGGTGAGCAGCTCGTGGTGGTAGCGACGGTGTACCGGGTCGGTGGCGAAGTAGCGGAGGGTGTCGTGCATCCAGCCCATGTTCCACTTGAAGGTGAAGCCGAGTCCCCCTTCGGCGACGGGACCGGTCACCCGGGGCCAACTGGTGGATTCCTCCGCCACCGTGAAGCAGCCGGGATGCTCCTCGGCCACCGTGGCGTTCAGCGACTTGAGGAACTCGACCGCGTCCAGGTCCTCCCGCCCGCCGTAACGGTTGGGCACCCACTGCCCCTCCGGGCGGCTGTAGTCGAGATACAGCATCGAGGCGACGGCGTCGACCCGGAGCCCGTCCACATGGAACTCCTCCAGCCAATAGAGCGCGTTGGCCACCAGGAAGTTGCGGACCTCTCGCCGGGCGTAGTTGAAGATCAGGGTGCCCCACTCGGGGTGTTCCCCGCGGCGCGGGTCATCGTGCTCATAGAGCGCGGTGCCGTCGAAGCGGCGGAGGGCGAAGTCGTCCTTGGGGAAGTGCGCCGGTACCCAGTCCATGATCACGCCGATGCCGGCTCGATGACACTCGTCGATGAGGTAGCGCAAGTCGTCGGGGGTGCCGTAGCGCGCGGTCGGCGCGAAGTACGCGCTCACCTGATAGCCCCAGCTCCCGGTGAAGGGATGCTCGGCCAGGGGTAGGAACTCGATGTGGCTGTAACCGTGCCGCCGGACGTGGTCGATCAGCTTGGGCGCGATTTCCCGGTACGTGAGCGGCCGATTCCCTTCCTCGGTCACCCTGGCCCACGAGCCCAGGTGCACCTCGTAGACGGCGAGCGGCGAGCGGCGCAGGTCCTGCCCGACCCGGTCGGACATCCATTCGCCGTCGCCCCACTGATACGAGGAGGCGGCGACCCGGGACGCGGTGCTCGGCGGCAGCTCCATCGCCTGGGCGAAGGGATCGGCCTTCATCCGGACCTCACCGCCCGGGCCCACGATCCGGTACTTGTAGAGCGCGCCCGCCCACACCCCGGGCACGAACAGCTCGAACACGCCCGAGGTGCCCAGCCGGCGCATGGGCAGGCGCCGCTCGTCCCAGCGGCAGAAGTCTCCCACGACGCTCACCCCCTGCGCGCTCGGCGCCCAGACGGTGAAGCCGATGCCATCCACTCCGTCGAGCTGGCGTGCGTGCGCGCCCAGCGCCCGCCAGAGACAGCGGTGGGTGCCCTCGGAGATCAGATAGACGTCGATGTCGCCGATCGACGGCAGAAAGCGGTAGGGGTCCTCCTGCTCCCAGGCGGCGCCGCCCGCGAAGTGAAATCGGAATCGGTAACCCAGCGGCAGCGTGCGCCCCGGCAGAAACACGGCGAAGGCGCCGGGGCCGCCGATCGCGGTCATCGGCTGTTCTCCATCGCCTTCCAGCAGGCAGTCCGCCCGCACCGCGTCAGGGTGGAGCCCGCGCACCACCAAGCCGCCCTCGACCGGGTGCACGCCGAGCACCGAGTGCGGATCGGGGTGGCGGCCGGCGAAGATCCGCGCCAGCTCTCCGGGATCGACCACAGCCGGTGGGGGCAGGGTCGCCGGGCTCATCGCGCCGTTCCCGCCGGCCGCGGGGCTTCGGCATCGGCCCGGTGGAGGATGCCCTCCAGCGGTATGTCAAGCCAGTCCGGCCGGTTGTTCAGCTCGTAGCGAAGCTCGTAGATGGTCTTGTCCAGCAGGTAGAACTCGAGCAACTGGCCCAGCTCGACCGGGTCCTTGGGCAGGAACGGCGCGTCGACCGCCGCCTGGAGGTAGCCCCGGATGAAGGTGGTCGAGATCCACCGAGTCCACAGCCGGGCCCAGG
This sequence comes from Gemmatimonadales bacterium, assembly GCA_013813145.1. Lineage (GTDB taxonomy): Bacteria > Gemmatimonadota > Gemmatimonadetes > Gemmatimonadales > GWC2-71-9 > CAVVWJ01. The sequence goes on along the minus strand of JACCSE010000088.1, from coordinate 6,298 downwards.
GCAGGAGCACCGGCACGTCCTCCGCCCGCATCGGTCCCCTGCGCAAGGCGTAGGCCGACGCGTACTCGAACGAGCGGATCATGCCCGCCACGTCGCGCAGCGGAGAGCGCCGGAACCGTCGCTCGCTCAGGCTCCGGCTGGGCTCGCCCTCGAAGTCCACGATGACGAAGTCCTTGCCGGTGAAGAGCACCTGTCCCAGGTGATAATCCCCATGGATCCGGATACGCACCGAGGTCAGCCGCCGCTCCAGCACGGCGCGGGCCTGGCGCAGCAGGGTGTCCTCCATTCCCAACACGGTCCGGGCTTCTTCGCGGAGCCGCTCGGGCAGCGAGCTCAGCCGCCGGCGGAGCTGGTCGAAGGTGCTGCGGGTGAGGGTGCGGAGCGACTGATAGAGCGAGCGCTTGTAGAGCGAGGTGAACGGCTCGACGGCAAAGGCCGCGTTGTCGGCTTCCCCGATCATCGCCCAATGCAGCTCCGCGGTGCGCCGGCCCAGCAGGCTCACCAGGGACAGGTAGGCCGCCGCGGAGTCGCACAGGATGGCGGGCGGATCGAGCTGCGCGCGCTCCAGCAACGGCATCGGGCCCATGTCGGCTTCGGTGGGAGCGGCGGTCGCGACCAGCGCGCGCTCGAAGTACTGGCTCAGCGCGTTCTGGGTCCACCCCCACGCATCCCCCTCGCTGGGCACGAACTGGTGCAGCACCCCAAGGGTGATGGGCTCCTGCCCACGGGTGCGCAGCTCGAGCCCGCCGGCCAGGAGCGGCACCGCCCGGAAGTTGGCCTCGTCGGTGAGATGCCTGCCGATCTCGAGATCCGGGTTGAGCCCCGGCTCGGCTTTGCGGAAGAGCTTGAAGAGGAACCGATCTCCCAGATTGATGGAGGTGTTGCTCTGCTCTCCCCGAAGCATCGTGGCCCGGAGCGGGCCGGTCGGCGGCGGCTGGAGACCGCTGAACGCGCTGGTCCGCGAGGCCACCAGCTCGCTGCGCGGCATCCTCCACCGCCGACGCCGGCTGATACCCTCCAGCAGCGCGTTGGCGAAGCCCTCGTCGGCGGAGGCATCGTAGAGAAACCCGCGGTCGCCCAACAGCGCCACGATCGTCTGCGGAGCGCTCGCCATGATGTCGCGAGCCCGGTCGCCGTCGGCGAAGGCAAAGGGGACGACGTACCGCTCGGAGTCGCCGTCGAGGAAACGGGTCTCCAGCAGCGTCACCAGCACTTCGCGATCGCCCACCGGGACCGGGATCACCTCCGCCACGCCGATCGAGGCCAGCTCGCGCGCCTTGCTCCGGAACCAGCGGGCGCTCCGCAGGTAGGCGGGGAGCACCGCCTCGAGGCGCTCCTGCCCCTCGCCCTGGATCAGCTCCTGCCAACTTCCGCGGAAGGAAATGGCCGGCGCCGTGCCCGAGCCCCGGTCCTGGGCGGCCACCGACTCGGCCGGCAGGAGAAACCAGTAGAACGCGTGCGGGCTCAGCGTCACCGAGTACGGCGTGGTGCCGATCCGGGGAAACCGGGTCCGTCCGAACATCTCCACCGGCGCCGTCCCGTTGAACTCGGCGAGGTCCAGCTCCACCGCCTGGGCGAAGCGGGAGAGATTGGCGATGACCAGGATGCGCTCGTCACCCCACTGCCGGACGAAGGCCAGCACCCGCGGGTTATCGGGAGAGAGGAACCGCAGCGTCCCCCGCCCGAACGCGCGGTACTGCCGGCGCAGGTCGATGAGGTGCTTCATCCACCAGAGCAGCGAGTGGGGATTGTTCTGCTGGGCCTCGACGTTCAGCGCCTCGTAGTGGTACTCGGGGTCGATGATGACCGGGAAGTAGAGCCGCTGCGGGTTGGCCAGCGAGAAGCCGGCGTTCCGGTCCGGGCTCCACTGCATCGGCGTGCGGACGCCGTTCCGGTCGCCGAGGTAGATGTTGTCGCCCATCCCGATCTCGTCGCCGTAATAGACGATCGGAGTGCCCGGGAGCGAAAAGAGCAGCGCGTTCATCAGCTCGATCCGCCGGCGGTTGTTGCCCATCAGCGGCGCCAGCCGGCGGCGGATACCGAGGTTGATGCGGGCCTGCGGATCGCTGGCGTAGACCCGGTACATGTAGTCCCGGTCCTCGTCGGTTACCATCTCCAGCGTCAGCTCGTCGTGGTTCCTGAGGAAGATCGCCCACTGGCAGCGCTCGGGGATCGGCGGGGTCTGCTGGAGGATGTCGATGATCGGGAAGCGGTCCTCCATCTGGAGCGCCATGAAGAGCCGCGGCATGACCGGGAAGTGGAACGCCATGTGGCATTCGTCTCCGTCACCGAAATAGGCGACGGCATCCTCGGGCCACTGGTTGGCCTCGGCCAGGAGCATGCGGTCGGGGTACTTGGCCTCCACCCGGCGCCGCAGCTCCTTCAGGTAGGCGTGGGTCTCCGGCAGGTTCTCGCAATTGGTGCCCTCGCGCTCGTAGAGATAGGGCACCGCGTCGAGCCGGAGCCCGTCCACCCCCATCTTGAGCCAGAAGTCGAGGGCGGCGAAGGTCGCCTTATGCACCGTGGGATTGTCGAAATTGAGATCCGGCTGGTGCGAGTAGAAGCGGTGCCAGTAATAGGCGCCCGCGTCGGCGTCCCAGGTCCAGTTGGAACGCTCGAAGTCCTTGAAGATGATTCGCGCTTCGGTGTAGCGGTTGGCGGTGTTGCTCCAGACGTAGAAGTCCCGCGCCCGCGACCCCGGACGCGCCCGCCGGGCCCGCTGAAACCAGGGGTGCTGGTCCGAGGTGTGGTTGAGCACCAGCTCGGTGATGACCCGAAGCCCCCGACGGTGCGCTTCCTTCAGAAAGGTCCTGAAGTCCTGGAGCGAGCCGTACGACGGGTTCACGTCGTTGTAGTCGGCGATGTCGTAGCCGTCGTCCTTGAGCGGCGAGGGATAGAACGGCAGCAGCCAGATGGCGGTCACGCCGAGATCCTGGAGGTAGTCCAGCTTCTCGGTCAGCCCGGGCAAGTCCCCGATTCCGTCGCCGTCGCTGTCGCGGAACGCGCGCACGTGGAGCTGGTAGATGACCGCGTCACGGTACCACTCGCCTTCATCGGTCACCTCGGCCTCCTGAGTATTGGCTATTGGCTATCGGCTATCCGCTATCGGTCCTGGACCACCGAGCCTCCGCTCCCGCGGACCGATAGCCGATAGCCGATAGCCGATAGCTACAGCTTTACCACCCGCCAGAGATATCCCACCCGATCCTCGGGCTCGAACCGCACCGTCTGCCGCGGCCCGCACCATGTCCTTCGCTCACCGGTGAGCAGGTCCTCGACCACGAACGGCGTGTCGTCCGCCACGCCGAGCCGCTCCAGCGGGACCGTCAGCTCGGCCTCTACCGCCTCGGCCGGATCGGTGGTCACGGCGCAGAGCAGGTCGGCCTGCCAGGCCGCCTTCACGTAGCAGAGTACGTCGGGATGACCCGAGTCGTGGAAGGTGATGTTGTCGATCCGTTGCAGCGCGGGCTGCTCCCGGCGGAGCCGGTTCAGCGACGCGATGTCCGGGTCCAGGTTGCCCGGCGCTGCCCAATCCCGGACCCGGACCTGGTACTTCTCCGAATCCCGGTACTCCTCGCTCCCCGCACGCACCGGCACATTCTCGCCCAGCTCGAATCCGCTGTAGATGCCGTAGAGCGGCGACAGCGTTCCGGCGAGCAGAAGCCGGATTCGAAAGGCCGGATGGCCGCCGGCCTGGAGAAACTCGTGCAGGATGTCCGGGGTGTTGGCGAAAAAGTTGCCGCGAAAGAAATCCACCATCGGCGGCGCGGACAGCTCGGTGAGGTACTCGGCCAGCTCGGCCGCGTCGTTGCGCCAGGTGAAATAGGTGTACGACTGGGTGAAGCCAAGCTTGGCCAGCTCCTGCATCCGCTTGGGACGGGTAAAGGCCTCGGCCAGAAAGACCACGTCGGGGTGCCGCTCCTGCACTTCCCTGATGACCCATTCCCAGAAGACGAACGGTTTGGTGTGCGGATTGTCCACCCGAAAGGTGCGGACGCCGTTCCCGATCCAGAACAGCAGCAGCTCCCGGCAGGCGTCCCACAGCGCCTGACGATCGTCGCACCAGAAGTTGATCGGATAGATATCCTCGTACTTCTTGGGCGGGTTCTCCGCGTGCTTGATGGTGCCGTCGGGGCGGATGAAGAACCACTCGGGATGCTCCCGGACCCAGGGGTGGTCGGGCGAACACTGAAGGGCGTAATCGAGCGCCACCTCCAGGCCGGCGGCCTCGGCCGCGGCCACGAATCGACGAAAGTCCTCCACCGTGCCGAGCTCCGGATCCACGGCGTCGTGACCACCGGCCTCGTTGCCGATAGCCCACGGGCTTCCGGGGTCGTCCGGGGCGGCGACGAGGCTGTTGTTGGGGCCTTTCCGGTGAGTCCGTCCGATCGGATGGATCGGTGGCAGGTAGACCACGTCGAACCCGAGCGCGGCGATTCGGGAAAGCGCCCGCTCCGCGTCACGGAAGGTGCCGGGCCGCGCGGGATCGTCGGTGGCCGAGCGGGGAAAGAACTCGTACCATGCGGCGAACCCGGCGGCGCGCCGGTCGGCACGGACCGGGAACTCCCGACCAGCGCGGGTAAGTCCGTAGGGTTGGCCGTAGACGGCCATCAGGCGCTCGAGATCGAGCGAGAGCGCCGCCACGACCCGCGCACCCGGCTCCCCGTCTTCGTCTCCCAGGATCGCCACGAACCCGGCCAGCCGCTGGTGGTCCTCCCCCCGCGCGTGCGGCTCCGCCTCGCGCAGCAGCTCCGCCCCCTCGAGCAGCTCGGAGGCCACGTCCTGACCGGCGGCGACTTTCTTGTCCAGCTCGCCGCGCCAGGTAGCGAACCGGTCCACCCAGGCCTCGACCGTGAAGCACCACTCCCCCGCCCGGTCGAGGCGGAGCGTGGCGTACCAGCGGTCGTCCTCGAAGGAATAGGTCAGGGCGGCGGTGTGTACGCGCGCATCCCCGGGCGCGCGGAAGCACACCCGGCCGGCCAGCACGTCGTGGCCGTCCTTGAAAATGTCGGCACCGATCCGAAGCTCGTCGTCCACCAGCCGCTTCACCGGGTACCGGCCGCCGTCGAGAACGGGAGTGATACCGGTGACCACGACGTGCGGCAAGTTGCGCCGTTCCATGAAACCCAACGTAGTTTGGCCCGGCGGGTGTTGCCACCCCTACCCACCTGCGATGCAGGTGACGCGGATCACTCGACGGTCTTTTCGGAAGCGCGTCGCCTACTTCATCCCGAGCGCGGCGAGGGACCTACTCAGCCGGCATCGAACGCCGATAAGCAGGTCCCTCGCTGCGCTCGGGATGAAGTAGGGCCCATTCACAGCCGGTTGGCATGTGTGCTCCTTCCCGGGACTCCTCAGACGGCCGGACCGGCGGCGGAACCGTTCCGGATACCGAGGAAGATCTCCCGTCCGAATGAATCCAGCGCGCTGCTGGCGGGGATTCCGGCTTCGGCGAACCACCCGAGCCAGCGGTCGCGGGCGAAGAGGCCCTCCACGTGCCGGTCGTGGGCGACGCTGACGATCCCGTCGGCGGCTCGGAGGAGAAACGCGTACTCGACGAGATAGGTGTCATCCGCCGCGTCTGGGTCCCAGGACCATTCCAGGTAGCGAAGACCGCGACCGTCGGGAGCGTCGGACCCGCCGTGATCGGTTCCCGGCTCGAACGTTTCGCGCACGAAGTCGGGGAGGACGACGACCGTTCCGCCGGTACGGCAGTGCGTCGCCGCGGTGCGGAGGGTGGCCTGAACGGCCTCCGGGTCCGTGGCATACATGATCGCGTCATGGATCAGCACGACGTCGAATTGCCGGCCCAGTCGCAGCGAGCGCATGTCACCGAGGACGTGCTCGCATTCCGGATTGACCGCCCGGCTCACGGCCGACATGCCCGGCGACCGGTCGGTCAGGGTCATCCGGAAGTGCCGCTTGAGGTGAAAGGCCAGGCTGCCGCCGCCGGCGCCGAGCTCCAGCATGGTGGCCGGTGGCGCGCCCGGAACGATGTCGAGACGAGGCAGCAGGTCGGCCGCCTCGCCCTCGTACTCGGCGGGCGGGGACAGCAGCGGCCACCACTCGGCGAGATCCTCATACATGCGGGGCGGAGCGGCAGGCTTTTCAGAGGCTGCAGTGCGGGCCATCCGTGGACCTTGTCTGCGAGTGGTCGGTTCGAGGCGGACATCAGGACAGACGATCACCGTGGGCCGAGGCACACGCTTGCTTCCTTGGCGCCGCTAGGGTGCCTCCTTCCTCGCTTGAAGGTCAGTTCACGGTGACGGGAAGTCTATCGCAGCCGCTGCCCGATTCG
>JACCSE010000505.1 GCA_013813145.1 Gemmatimonadales bacterium | reverse complement strand
CCCTTAAGGCCCCATGAACCTCACCCTCCACGTCTGGCGCCAACCCGGCCCGGGCGCCGCGGGCCGGATGGTGCAGTACGATGCCGACGACATCAGCCCGGACATGTCGTTTCTGGAGATGCTCGATGTCGTGAACGAACGGCTGGTCGAGCGCGGTGAGGAGCCGATCGCCTTCGATCACGATTGCCGCGAGGGGATCTGCGGCTCGTGCAGCCTGATGATCGACGGAGTGGCCCATGGCCCCAACCGGGGGACCGCCACCTGCCAGCTCCACATGCGGAGCTTCCCGGATGGCGCCGCGATCTCCGTCGAGCCGTGGCGGGCCCGGGCGCTGCCCGTGATCAAAGACCTGGCCGTGGACCGCACCGCGCTCGACCGGATCATCGCGGCGGGCGGCTTCATCAGCGCGCCCACCGGCAGCGCGCCCGACGGCAATGCCATTCTCATCGCCAAGTTCGAGGTGGACACCGCGATGGATGCGGCGCAGTGCATCGGCTGCGGCGCCTGCGTGGCTGCCTGTCCCAACAGTTCGGCCTCGCTGTTCACCGCCGCCAAGATCACCCACCTCGGCCTGTTGCCGCAGGGACAGCCGGAGCGCTACCAGAGGGCCCAAAACATGGTCCGGCAGATGGACCTCGAAGGCTTCGGCCACTGTACGCTGTATGGTGAATGCCAGGAGGCCTGTCCCAAGGAGATCAGCATCGACACCATCACCCGGATGAATCGCGACTACCTCCGGGCCAGCATGACGGCCGGGCGCGCGGCCGTTGCCCAGCCGGATTGAATCGCTGCATCCTGCCTCTCTCATAGTTCTGGCGCTGGCGCTCCTCTCCTCGCGACCGGCCTCGGCACAGGAGAGGGCCTGGCTGCGCGCCGGCGGACACGCCGTGGCGGCCTGGACCCTGGCCGAGCCGGTGCCGGGTGGAGGAAGGCTGGGAGAGATCCGCCTGGTCCAGCCGACCCTCGTTGCCGAGGCAGGTGGGTTCGGCCGCCTCAGCCTCCTCGCGACGATCAACCTGGAAGGGCTCACCATCGAACGCGGTGAGCTCACCCCAGGAGCCTGGGGTGAGGGGTTCGTAGACCGGCGGCATCCCCATACGTACGTCCACGAGCTGTTGCTCACCCTGGGTGACCTTCTTGGGCGCCGCGACGGGGCCGGAGCGCTGTCGCTCACCGTCGGGAAGGGGTTCGCTCCCTTCGGCACCGACGACCCGATGATGCGGCCGCCACTCCGCTATCCGGTCAACCATCACCTGTCCCAGATCCTGGAGCGGGCGGTCGCCATCGCGGCACTGCGCGCCGGCCCGGTCCGCGCCGAGTTCGGCCTCTTCAACGGCGACGAGCCCGAACGGCCGGGGCAGTGGCCCCGCGTCAGCGGCCGGTTCGGTGATTCCTGGTCGGTCCGTCTCACCGGCGAGCCGCTCCCGGGGATCGAGCTTCAGGGGTCCCATGCCCAGGTGCACTCGCCCGAGCATCGTCCAGGCGCGGGCACCGATCAGCGCAAGTGGAGCCTGTCGGCGCTCTGGACCCGCCCGGGCGGGGGGGTGCCGGTCGAGGCACTGGTCGAGTGGGCCCGGACTTCGGAGGCGGACGGATTCTTCGTCTTCCACAGCGTTCTGGCCGAGGGTGCATGGTCGCCGGGCCGGCATCGTCTCCATTATCGGTTCGAGCGGACCGAACGGCCCGAGGAGGAACGGGTCTCCCCGTTCCGCTCGCTCCGGCCACACCTGGAAAACTCCATCCTTGGCGTGACCCGGTGGACGATCCACACCTTCGGTTATGAATTCGCTGCCGGTGAGCTGGCCGGCATCCGACTCCGGCCGCTGGCGGAGGTATCGCTAGGCTCGATCGCCAAGCCAGGCGGTGGTCTGTTTCAGGTGGAGGAGCTGTACGGGCGCAGCGATTTTTGGACGTTGAGCCTCGGACTCAGGCTCGGCGCCGGTGCGCCGATGCCACGAATGGGCCGATATGGCGCGGCCCGTGGGACCGGTCCCGCCACCCACCATGAACACTAGGCGGATGCGATGCTGGCAAAGTTGCGACGGCGCGGCGTAGCCACCTGGCTCGTACTGATCTGTGCGTTGGCGGGATGCGGCGACAGCGGAGATGGCGGCGACCGGGGCAACCCTGTGGACCCCACACCTCCCCCGCCAACAACACCACCGCCACCGCCAGGCAGCCTGACCCTCAGCGTGGTAGGTGGAGGAAACAACGTGGGCCGGCGGACCACCTCCGACCTCTGGGTCCATGGTGCCCACGCCTACACCGGTACCTACGGCTCGCCTTCCCAGCCCGGCGATGTGGTGAACATCTGGCGCCTCGGCGCCACCGGCGCCCCGACGCTGGCCGGCATCATCACCGTGCCGAACATCAACACCGTGAGCGACGTCGAGGTCAGCGGCGACGGCCAGGTCCTCATGATCAGCGCCGAAGGGCTGAGCGAGCCGGGGCTGCTCCTCTATTCTCTAGCTGACCCGGAAAATCCGGTGCTCCTCGGCCGGGTGACCGTCGCCCGCGGCCTGCACACCGCCACATTCGGCACGATCGGCGCGCGCCGCTACGCCTTTGCGGCCAGGAACCCTCCCGGGGCCGCACTCCAGATCTACGACGTCACCGATCCCAGCGTCATCACTCCCGTGGCCAGCGTGCCGATTCCGGAGAACTACGGGATCCACGACACCTTTGTGCGGGATGGAATCGCCTTCGTGTTCGCCTGGAACACCGGCGTGATCATCTACGACGTCGGCAACGGCGTTCGCGGCGGCAGCCCCGGAAATCCGGCCGAGATCAGCCGGATCGTCACCGCCCCGAACGGGGCGCCGGGCGGTGACCCGGCCGCCCACAATGGCTGGTGGTTTCACAACCCCGTAACAGGCGAGCGTCGGTACCTCTTCGTGGGGCAGGAGGGCCCGGGCGTAATCGGATCGCAGGCCAGCGGCGACATCCACGTGCTCGACGTCTCCGACCTGGCCCAGCCGCGCGAGGTGGCGTTTTTCCATCTGGCCGGCGCCGGCGCCCATAACTTCTGGATGGACGAGACGAATCAGATCCTGTACGCGGCGTTCTACAACGGCGGGGTCGTCGCGCTCGACGTGTCCGGCGAACTGCGGGGCGATCTGGCCGGCCGCCTCATCAGCAGCATCCAGCCCGGCGGCACGGGCGGCACGTACACCTGGGGGGTACAGCTCGCGGGGGGCTCTCTCTACGCGAGCGACATGGTCTCGGGGTTTTGGCAGTTGAAGCTGGAGTAGCCCGGCGCGCGGCGGGGGCGACCGTCCGCCGTCCGTCTCACGGCGTGCTCGCCGCCGGCGGCCACCGGTTGTTCTCCCGCCGCACGTCCGGATACACGCCATCCGGATCCACCACCACCCCGTTCACTCTCGCCGGCCCCGGCAACACCGCGGTGAACCGCTCCCCGTGATACCAGATCTCCGCCGGCAGCCTGAGCCGCCGGGTGGATCCGTCGTCCATCAGCAACTCGAGGTCCACCGGCATCGGGATGCCGCCCGCATTCCTCAAGTGAATCAGCGACTCCACCCCGGCCGAGTCCGCCACAGCGACCGAGTCCACCGCCTGATCGAGCTGCTGCGTCGTGTAGAACCAGGAGCGCCAGAACCAGCTCAGATCCTCGCCCACGCCGTCCTCGATCGTGCGGAAGAAGTCGGCCGGCGTTGGATGCTTGTAGGCCCAGCGGCGGAAGTATTCCTTGAACGCCGGGTCGAACCGGTTCGGGCCGACGACCACCTCGCGCAGGAGCCGCAGCGCCAGCGCCGGCTTGTCGTAGGCCGCTGGGCCCACGAAATCCGGGGGAAGCTGGTCGGGCGCGGTGATGATGGGATGCTCCTGCCCTGAGGTCGCCATCTCGAGATAGTCGGGAACGCTGGCCCGATGGGCCGGCGGCTCTTTGAACCGCTCGATCCAGTTGTAGTAGTTGATCAGCTCGTTGAACCCCTCGTCCATCCAGGCGTACCGTCGCTCGTTCGAGCCCACCACCATGGGAAACCAGGTGTGCCCGAACTCATGATCGGTGACGCTGTAGAGCGTCTCCGGGGTCGGCCGGTCGCAGAAGACGATCATCGGGTACTCCATCCCTCCTTCCGACCCACGGACGTTGCTGGCGGTGGGGTAGGGGTACGGCGCCCAGTCGGCGGAATAGTTCTCGATGGCGAACTTGGCGTACTCGGTGGCTTCCTTCCACAGCGGCGCCGTGGAGGGCGGGTAGAAGCTCATCGCCAGGGTCCTGCCGCCATTGACCCCGACCGCGTCCCAGACGAAATGCCGGGCGGCCGCCCAGGCGAAGTCACGCACGCTGTCGGCCTTGAATCGCCAGGTGAGCGTGCCGGACGGGGCCGCCGGACGCGAGGTGGGGTCCTCGACCTCGTCGGGCCCCCGGATGATCACGGTCTGCTGGCTGGTGCGCGCCTGGGCCAGCCGGGAACGCTGCGTCGGAGTCAGCACCTCCGATGGATTCTGGAGCACTCCGGTCGAGGCCACGATCATGTTGGCCGGGACGGTGAGGCTCACGTCGAAACTGCCGTACTCCAGGTAGAACTCGCCCTGCCCCATGTACTGCTC
>JACCSE010000495.1 GCA_013813145.1 Gemmatimonadales bacterium | reverse complement strand
GGCAGGAACAGCACACCGGCCGGCCGCGGGATGAAGTAGCTTCTCGTACCCGGCCGGGTGTGCCGTTCCTGCCCCGCTGCCCCGCTGCCCCGCCGCTCCCTGCCCCCTAGGTCCTCACCCGCCCCATAAACCACACCCCCGCCAGAAAAAACAGGGCGTTGGGAAACCATGCCGCCGTCACCGGGTCGATCACCCCTCCCGCGCCCACGGCCTTGGTGATCTGGGTGACCAGCAGAAATACGACCGTCGTTGCCAGGCTGATCGCCACGCCGGTGGCGGCTCCGGCCCGGGGGGAAGTGACGGCGAGCGGCGCGCCGAAGAGCGCGATGATGAAACAGGTGACCGGGATGGCCAGCTTGAGCTGGAGCTCCACCATCAGTTTGTTCACGTCGCTGCCCGAACGGCGCAGCGCGTCGATGTAGCGGCGCAGCTCGGCGAAGCGCATCTCCTCCGGCGCCTTGGGCTCCGCCAGCAGATCGGACGGCGCCTGGGTCAGCGCCCGGAGCCGCATGGTGCGGAATGCGAACATCGCCTGCCGCCCTGGGCCGGCGATTACCCGGCTCGCCCCATTCCGGAGCCGCCAGTCACCCAGTGAGTCGCTGTAGCTGGCGCTGTCGGCGGTGATCACCAGCGCCGGATAGGCGATACCGGTGCCTTCCCGCTCGAACAGCACCTGCTTGAGCTGCCGCGAGCTCACGTCGAGCGACCGGATGGTATACACCCACCCCTGGTCACCCCGGTAGACGAAGTTGAACCTCGAGCGGGTAGGCCGCGCCTGTCTTGCCTTCTGTAGCTCCTGCTGCTTGGCGGTGGCCCCCGGCGCCAGCTCGCCCACGACGAAGGCGAGGCCGGAGGCGAATATGGCCGCCACGAAAATCGGGAGCACCAGCCGGTGGAAGCTCAACCCGCTGGCCTTGGCCGCCGTAAGCTCGGAGTGGCGCCCCATCGCTCCGACGGTGAAGACGGTGGCGAACAGCACCGCCGCGGGCATCACCAGGAACATGTTCTCCGGGATCGAATAGACGTAGCTCACCGCGATCTCGCGGCTGGTCAGCCCCCGGTCGAGCAGCTTGTTGAGTGAGTCGGTCAGGTTGATCAGGATGGAGACGATCGGAAAGCCGAGGGCGGTGAGCACGAAGATCCGCACCCAGCTTCCGATGACGTACCGGTCCAGCGTGCCTGCGCCGGTCACACCTTCCGCCTTGTCCGGCGCCAGAGGTGCCGCACGGCCTCCACCACCTCCTGGAAGTCGCCGCCGCGGGTCGAGCCCGACTGCCGGCTCACCATGACCAGGCCCACCGTGCCGAGCCCGGTCAGAATGATGTTCGGCATCCACATCGCCAGCCAGGGCGACACCCGGCCCCGGTCGGCGAGGCTCTCCCCCGTGGTGAGGCCGATGTAGTGAACCGAGAACACCAGCAGCGCTCCGCCGATCACCAGCCCGATGCCGCCACGGGGGAACCGGAGCGCCATCACGATCCCGACGATCACGAACGAGATGCAGGCAAAGCTGATGGACCACTTTTTGTGGACCTCGACGGCGAACCGGGCCGCCCGCCGCTCGGAGTCCTGCACCCGGTCCACCGCCGTCGCGGTCAGCGACCAGTTGGAAAGCGCGGGGCCCTCGCCGCGGATCCGGGGGCCAGGTGCCTGCAACGGAGGGTCGGCCAACCTGGGACCCAACTCTTGTGCGGGCACCTCGGCGCTGGCCGTCCTTGGAAGAATGAGCCCGGCCGCCGACTCCATCCATCGGCAGTAGGCGGGGACGGGACGGAGTGGCTCGGCCGAGTCCGCCGGAGTCAACCGCGGGAGCGCCAGGAGGATCCGCAGGTCGTTCCGCAACAGCTCGGCGCGGTCGCGCCGGGCCTCCCGGCTCTCCCGGTCGGACTCCCGGATCACGTCGAGCATCTCGCAGGTGCTCATCTCCCGGTCGCCCCTGACGGCCTCGTCCGTGTTCCGCTCCAGCTCGTCGAAGACGTTCTTGACCCGGATGTCATTGACCTGGAAATAGGTCAGTTGGAACGCCTGAGGTTCAGCGGGTCGGTACTGGTGAATGCTCCCGTCATAGAGGCGCAGGCTCAGGTCGGTCTCGCCCTCCGCGTAGCCCATGAGTCCGCTGTCCGCGTAGATGATCCGGCGGCTGGCATCGCTTCCGACGTCGTAGATGGTGACTTCGCGGAGCCGGCCGGTGTTGGGGTCGATCCGGTTGGCTCGCAGGAAATAGGAGGAGGGGGGCACCTCGTTGATGACCTGCTCCCGAAGCTCGAAGGTGGGCTTCTTCCGGCCGATGTCGATCAGGAGAGTCCGGAGCCGGGCGTTGCTTCGCGGCAGGATCTGGTCCACGAAGGCGAAGTTGAGGGCCGCCATGAACACGCCCCAGGCGAGCACCGGCACCAGGATCTGATAGACGCTGATCCCGCTCGCCCGCATCGCGGTGATCTCGTTGTCCGCCGCCAGATGGCTGAAGGCGTACAGCACGGCGACGAGTACCGCCATCGGCAGCGTCATCGCCACGATGAACGGTATGCTGAGGGCGAAGACCTCGGCGATGACCGTCCAGGGCAGGCCCTTTCCCACCAGGGACCCGAACTTCCTGGCGATCTGGCTCAGCAGCATGAGACTGGTGAGCGAGGCCAGGCCGAAGAGGAACGGGGCCGCCAACTGGCGGAGGAGGTAGCGACTGATCAGGTGCACGACAGCTAACTTAATCGGTTGTAAGGG
>JACCSE010000494.1 GCA_013813145.1 Gemmatimonadales bacterium | reverse complement strand
GCGGGGCAGGGGGGCGGGAGATGGCGGAGGATTCGCGGTTGGGTGGCCGCCGTAGCAGTTGCTGCCCCCCTGACCCCCTGCCTCGCTGCCCCCCTCGAAGCGCAAGCTTCGATCACCATCTACAACGACGGCCGTGTTCTGATGCGGCGGACGATCGAGGTCGCGGTGCCAAGAGGGGCTTCCACCCAGCGGGTGACGCTCGGGACGCTGGAGCCGGCCTCGCTCTTTTCCCTCGACTCGGCGGTGGCGATCACCGGGCTCGCCTACGACGGTGCCATCGACGAGGCCAGCGCGCTGCGCCGCTCCGTAGGGCGCCGGCTGGTCTTTCGCGTCCGGTTGGCGGACCGTGTCGACACCGTCACCGCGCTGGTGCTGGGGGTGGACCCGCTCCGTCTTCAGCTTCCCGACGGCCGGGTGACGTTCACCGCGCCCGGTGTCCCCCTCTACCCGGCCGAGGTGGTGGTCGCCGAGCCGACGGTGCGCCTGGGACTACGAAGCGAGCAGGCCCAGCGCCGGCTCCGGCTGGGCTACTTCACGACCGGCGCCTCCTGGCAGGCGAGCTATCACGTCGTGCTCGGCGGCAAGGACGGGCGGGTGACGGGCAAGGCGGTGCTCGCGTCGCAGGCGCTCCGAGTCGAAGACGCCGAAGTGCAGCTCCTCGCCGGTGAGGTGGGCCGGGCCGAGAAGGGAATGCCGCCGCCTCAGCCGCTCCTCCGAGCCGAACTCGCCGAGGCGCGGGCCTTCTCCGACGCGGCCGCGGTCGAGCAGCGGGTAGGCGAGTTCCACGTCTACTCCCTCCCCGGACGGAGCACGCTGCTTCCCGGGCTCACCACCGCCGTGGCCCTCTTCCAGCCCGCCGCGGTGCCATATGAGAAGCACTACGTGGTGCACGGTCTCGTTCCCTACTGGGGCTTTCTCCCCCAGCAGGGCGACGAGACCGAGGCGCCGGTGGAGGTGAGCTACACCCTGAAGCGGCCCCGCAAGACCGAGTTCGGCGACCGGCCGGTTCCCGGCGGCGTCGCCCGTCTGTTCCAGGCGGACAGCCTTGGGCGGCTCCAGATGGTGGGCGAGGCGGTGGTGGACCACACTCCGGCCGGGGAGGATCTGCGGCTCGCCGCCGGCACCGCGTTCGATCTGACCGCCCGGCGAGTGCAGACCGCCTACGTGACTCGCCGCGACAGCACCCGTACCGGCCTCCGCACGATCGCCACGGCCGACTACCGGGTCACCATCCGGAACGCCACCGACAGCGCGGCCACGGTGGACGTTCTGGAGGAGCGCGCCGGCGAATGGACCGTGGTCTCCAGCTCGGTCCCGGCGGAGAAGGTATCCTCCACCATCACCCGGTTCCGCGTCCGGGTTCCGGCGCGGGGGGAAGCCCAGGTGACCTACCGGATTCGCGTCGTGTGGTGGTGAGCGGCGACGAAGTCCTGCTGGCGCACATCTCCGACCTGCACTTCGGGGGTTACGCCGACCTGGCCCAGATCGAAGCGTTGGAAGAGTTCCTACCGACGCTTGGCGCCGGCGCCACGGTCATCTCCGGCGACCTGAGCCAGCGGGCGCGCCACGGAGAGTTCCAGGCGGCGCACGCGTTCGTGCATCGGATGCGCCCGCACATGCCGGTGCTGGTCGTGCCGGGCAATCACGACATCGAGTGGTGGAAGAGTCCGTTCGGATTGCTGGGCGACCGGCGGAAGTACGCGAAGTACTCGCGCTACTTCCGTGACCTGACTCCGGTGCTGGAGATTCCCGGGGCGATCCTCGCGGGAGCGCTGAGCAGCTACGGGGTCGCGTTCGGCTCGCTGACGTGGAACCTTCGCGACCTGGCGGTCAAGGGCCACCTGCCCCCGAGCGAGACCGACCGGGTGGGCGAGGTGTTCCGGAAGGCGGCGCCCGGGCTGGCGCGGATCCTGGTCTTCCACCACAATGCGCTCCCCGGTGAGGTTTCGCGCCGCATGGGGCTGGCCCACTGGCGCTCGACCTACCGGCGCCTGCTCGCGACCGGCGCCGACGTGCTGCTCTGCGGCCACGATCACACCGAGGGGGCGGGGCAGATCGACGGAAGCCTGGCGGTGAGCACCTCCGGCACTCATAGCCAGCGCTCGCGCGGCGGCCGGCCGTCGGTGTTCAACCTCGTCAAGGTGGACCGCAGCGCGGTTCACATCCAGCATTTCCGGTGGGAGCCGGCGGGCCGGCGCTTCCTCCGGTCGGACATCTATTCGTTCGCGCGGGCGGGACAGCCGAAGGTGGCGGTCTCGGTAGCGGGCGGGGACCAGGGATTGTGAGACAGACAGAGCGACGGATGGACCGCCGGGCTGAGCCCATTCCTCGGGCTACCGACCTGCCCGCACGCCTTCACGCCCTCGGCCTCCGCGACATCGCCCGCATCATCACCCACACCAATCGAACGGTCATGGTGAGCCTCGGCGCGCGGCGAGTACTCCGGCTGCACCAGGGCTACGGCTTCGCGCCCGACGGCGTCCTCAGCGCCATCATTCGTTTCCTCGACCCCGGCGTGCCGCGCTCCACCCGCCGCGCGGCCGAGCGGGAGTTCCTGGCGTTTCCGGTCGAGCAGTTCGCGCCGCCATCCGTTCGTCCCGCGCCGAGCGATCGGCCCCGGCCGGGAGACCTCCGGCTGCTGC
>JACCSE010000471.1 GCA_013813145.1 Gemmatimonadales bacterium | reverse complement strand
GAGCTGGCGTCCCTGGTCACCGTGCTGTTGAACCCGGTGAATGGCGGCACCGAGCTCATCCTGATTCACGAAGGATTTCCCGACGAAGAGGTGCGCGACAGCCATCGTGAGGGCTGGAAGCGCGCGCTGGACAGAGTCCAAGGCCTGATAACCTGACCCCCCGAGGAGAACTCCGATGCTCAGCAAGCGCAACGCCGTCGCCAATCTTGCCGTGAAGGATCTGAAGGCCGCCAGGAAGTTCTACGAAAGCACGCTCGGCCTCGAGCCGGTCGGGGCCGAGGGGGAGGAGCTGGTCGCCTATCGGAGCGGCCAGTCTACGCTCAACGTCTACCGGTCCAAGGAAGCCGGCAGCAACAAGGCGACGGCGGTGACCTGGGCCGTCGGGAACGAGGTGAAGAAAGTCGTGGAGTGGCTGAAGGCGAAGGGCGTGAAGTTCGAGCACTACGACATGCCGGGCCTCAAGCTGGACGGTGACGTCCACGTCGGCGGCGGCATGGAGGTGGCGTGGTTCAAGGATCCGGACGGCAACATCCTGAACGTCGTGAGCGGGTAACCGAGAGAGACGCCTGACAGGAGGAGCGCTATGATGGCGACTGAGGAGACCCGTGTGCGGCAACTCATCGAGCGTTGGGCGGCTGCAATCAGCGCGCAGGACCGCGCTGGCATCCTCGCCGATCATTCGGACGACCTGCTCATGTTCGACTTCCCCTCGACCGTGCGAGGGATCGGCCCCTACGATCGGACCTGGGATTTTTTCTTCGCCGATCCCAAGGGGCCCATCAGATTCGTTCCTCGCGAGCTCGAGGTGACCGCCGGTGCCGACGTCGCCTTCGCGACCTGCCTGATCCGTTGCGAGGGCACTTCGGCAGGCGTGGTCGAACTTCGCCTCACCACGGGGCTCTGCAAGATTGACGACAAGTGGGTGGTGACGCATGAGCACCATTCGGTCCCCACCGTCGAAAGCAGATTCAAAGGCCCGGCACATTGAACGGGTGCAATTTATGAAAGAGGAAGAGCGACACCTCGATTGACGCGCTCATGACCGCGACGCTGCAGTCGATTGACGGCAGCCCTACCAGGGAGAGAGCATCCTGGGATGGGATAGCAACGCCAAGCGGCTCGCATTCTGGTACTGGAACAGCGACGGGCTCCTCACCGTCGGGACCATCGAGTATCGGCCGGAAGGGATCGTGTTTCCGGAGCGGTATACCGGCCCGGATGGAGAGGTCGAGCTGAACGCGGTCTGGACTCGGCAGGGCGCCGATGCGTACCGCGTGCTCCAGCGTCAGCGCACCAGTAAGGGTTGGAAAACGCTGTGGACGATGGAGCTTCGCCGAGGAAGGAGCTAGTCATCGTCGAGCACCTTCCCAGGGTTTTCCACGGGCCTATCTTTGTGACGTCCACGAGATGATGAGGCCGAATGAGAGACCGTTCACATTGGCCGGTACGGAAGAAACAGCTGCACGATCCCGAGCCGGACGACGACCTGCGCGACGTGCCCCCGGGTGAGCTGATGGCCATGGTCTGGCCGATCACCGTGACCACCTGGGCCTTCATGGGAGAGCCGGTCGGTGAATCCCGACTTCAGAGACATACTGTCAGCATTCTCCGCGGAAAACGTTGAATTCATGGTGGTGGGTGCCTATGCACTCGCCGCCCATGGGCTCCCCAGGGCGACCCGTGATATCGATCTGTGGGTCGGGACTGCGGGACAGAATCCGGAACGGGTCCGCCGGGCACTGATCCGGTTCGGCGCTCCGGTCCAAGACCTGTCGATCGAGGACCTGTGTCGCCCTGACCTGATCTTCCAGGTCGGCGTGGCCCCACACCGCATTGATGTGTTGACATCGATCGACGGGGTCGACTTCGCGCGGGCGTGGTCGAGCAGGCTTGAGGCAGAGCTTGGAGGGCTGCGAGTGCCGGTCCTCTCCCGCGAGCATCTCATTCAGAACAAACGGGCAGCGGGCCGCCACCAGGATATTGCCGATCTCGCATGGCTCGAGAAGGACAAGGGCGCGTGAGCGATGAAGACAGGCACCACGCCCGGATGACAAACTCTCCCGCCGACGAAGCGCTCGGTCCGCTCTGCGAAGCCTTCGCCGACTACCCCGTCATGCGCTACGTCCTCGGCCCCGACGGCGACTACCGGGACCGCCTCCGCACCCTCCTCGGCTTCTTTCTCGCTTGGATGTCGTCCCGCCGGCCGCGGGTGAGCTGGCGCTCCTCGCCCGAGGGGTATTCACGGAGGAAGAGGTTGCGGTAGCCGTCCACGGTGCGGGAGAACACCAGCCG
>JACCSE010000461.1 GCA_013813145.1 Gemmatimonadales bacterium | reverse complement strand
CTCGTGCTCCGCGCCAGCAACTTCACGAGCACGTCCGCATCTTCGGCACTCGGACGCAGGACATACTCGTCGGCTCCATGGTCGAGGACCAGCTGCAAGGTGAACGCCCCGGGACCGCCGCGCTCCTGTTCGGTCCATGAGGCCTGCACGTGGGTGACCTGTCGCACCTGAATCTGCCGCTCGGCAGATGTGGACTCGCGTGGGGACATGCTCTCGCTCCGGCAGTGGTTGATCCCCGGTCAGGCAAGCGCCGACTGACTTCATTGCTCCGGGGTCACTCAACCTAGCAGGATCAGCGGTGTGAGCAACAAGTGGCGGGTCTGGTTCACGCTCTCGATCCTATCCCGCGGAGCCCCACGCAACAGCGTGCTGGAGAGGCTTGTCGCCCATGCCCA
Source organism: Gemmatimonadales bacterium (assembly GCA_013813145.1). Classification (GTDB taxonomy): domain Bacteria; phylum Gemmatimonadota; class Gemmatimonadetes; order Gemmatimonadales; family GWC2-71-9; genus CAVVWJ01. The sequence goes on along the minus strand of JACCSE010000461.1, from coordinate 2,909 downwards.
CCCGGCTAGCCGGCTGCATGCGCGAAGCTAGGCCTGGCTCGAACCTCTCCATGAGCTCACCGGGCATGCCGTTGCCTCACCAGAACTTCCACCAGCGCCTGGGCTCCCCCGCGCCGGTGTCAGCGGACGGGGGATCGAGCAGCCCGAAGTCGGTCAACAGCAGCACTGGCGACCCGGCGGAGTCATCTCCCCAATAGCACCCGTAGGCCCCGTCGCCATAGGCGGTCGAGAACAGGACCACGTTGAGCATCGGGTGCTCCGCCCACTCGACGACCGCCCAATCTCCCGCCGCCGTGGCGTTGGCCTGCATTTGATCCCGGATCTCGTCGGCAGTCTTGTCGTCGAGCCGTGCGTCGAGGACCGCGGCCGCCTCGGGGCTGAGAAAGCTCCCGGTGCCGGACTCCACGAAGTACGCGATGGCCTTCCCGAGGTCGGTGGTGGTGCCCGACCCGGTCACCGTGGCTCCGCGCCACGCGGCGACCGGCGCGTCCTTGAACACGACCCATGCGGCCGCGTTACGCTGATCGCCGTCTGCCAGGCGAGCAATGGCGAGCCGCACTGGGTACTCGCCCGGCGATACCGCCCGCGCAAAGGGCGTCACGTCGGGATCGAAGAAGGGGTCGCTGGCGACGATCCGGCCGCTAGGCAGCCGGACCCGGCCGATCTCCCGGTGCTCGATGACGAGCGGACCGGCGTGGCTGGTGGTATGCGGCCCTGGCTCGAGGGCCGCCGCCCAAAAGGGTACGCTCATCCTGGAGTCAGAGTCTCCGCCCCCACGTTTTGGTCCGCCACGTATCTACCAATCCTGAATCTGTGGTCGGTACCTGAGATGCGAAAGCTCGTCTGCCCGGGGTCCACGAGACCGTTCGGCGGCGGCGCCGCACGGCTCGCCGGCAGGCTCAGCGACGCTCGGAATATGCGCTTGATTGTCAGGCACGACGGACTACTGTTTGTCCATGGAAGTGGCCGTCGTCCAGCGCCGTACTCTGCGACTCCTCTTCGTGACGCAGATCATCAGCGGCATCGGCGTCGCGATCGGCGCGTCGGTCGGAGCGCTGCTCGCCGCAGACATTGCCGGCATCGCCGTGTCCGGGGTCGCGCAGAGCGCCAACGTAGTCGGCGCTGCCCTGTTTGCGCTGCCGGCCACGGCGATCGTGCATCGCCTTGGCCGCCGGCCCAGTCTCGCGGCGGGCTACTTCGTCGCGGCGGTGGGATCGATCGTCGTCGTCATTGCAGCCGTGCGAGGCTCGAGTCCGCTGTTGTTCTTGGGCTATTTTCTTTTCGGCGGCGCTACCGCCGCGAGTTTTCAAGCGCGCTATGCCGCTGTCGACCTGGCACCCTCCGCCCTTCGGGGCCGCCACCTGTCCCTGATCGTGTGGGCGACGACGCTGGGGGCAGTCGTCGGGCCGAGCCTCGCGTCCCTTGCGGGCGCTTCACTGGTGGGGTACGGCGTACCCACACTGGCCGGCCCGTTCTTCTTTTCGGCGCTGCTGTTCGGGCTGGCGACACTTCTCCTCCTCCTGCTACTCAGACCGGACCCGGCGGTCGTCGCTCGCAATGCGATCGGAAGCGCGAGCGCGCCGGCCTCAAACGGCCGTTACCCCGGGATGCGCGCAGCGGTACGAGCCGTCATTTCGCATGCGTCGGCTCGCCTGGGCGTGAGCGCGATGGCCGTTGGCCACGTGGTGATGATCGGGGTCATGGCCATGACCCCGGTGCATATCCGCGGCGCCGGGCACGACGCGGCGCACACGCTGCGCATCGTCGGCGTGGTGCTCAGTTTTCATATCGCGGGCATGTTCGCGTTTGCGCCGGTCTTTGGCTGGCTTACGGATAGACTCGGACGGCGGCCGGTCATCTTCGCGGGCATCGTGCTGCTGCTCGGTGCCTGCGCCCTGGCGGGAAACGCAGGCCACCACCCGGCGCGTCTAGCCGGCGGACTGATGATGCTCGGGCTTGGCTGGTCGGCCACCATGGTCGCCGGGTCCACGCTGCTCAGTGAGTCGGTGCCAGGGGAACTGCGGGCTTCCGCCCAAGGGCTGTCGGATCTCGTGATGGGACTGGCGGGCGCTTCGGCTGGGGCCGCCTCCGGCGTGATCGTACACGCGTGGGGATATCCAACGTTGACTCTGCTTGCGGCGCTGGCGACGGGGCCGCTGATCGTACTCGCCTCGTTCAAGCCCAACCGTATGGACGACCGCGCCGGTTGTGGGGAATCCGCTAGTCCGCTGGCCGACGCACCACGACCATGAATCTGCCGGGTCTGGTCCCCTCGGCGGCGGCGACCAGCTCGAAGCCCGCTTGGCTCAGCTCGCGCACCACGGTGGCGGACGTAACGCCGTGCTGGTCTCCGGTGTCACGTTCGCTGGGATCCGCGCTCTCCGCACTGTCGGGTGCAAAATCAATGACGGCAAGGAGCCCGCCGGGCTTGAGCGACTGCCGCAGACTCGCGTTCATCAGGCGGGGACTGCCGAAGTGGTGATAGACACGGCGCAGCACCAGCGCATCGCAACACCGCTCCGGCAGGTTCGTGCGGGTGGCGTGAGCTTCGACGACGGAAACGTTCTTGAGTCCGGCGGAGTCCGTCGTCTGGCGAATGGCGCGGAGCCGGTCCGCGCCCAGCTCGGTGGCGTAGACGCGCCCCGACGGCCCGACCTCACGCGCCAGCGCGACCGTGAGTTGTCCGCCGCCGGCGCCGATGTCTGCCACGGTCATGCCGGCCTCGAGCTTCAGACCGGTGACGAGGCGCGCGGCGTCGGACGCAAACTCGTCCTGGGCATTCGCGGTGCCGACGAATGCCGCCATCCCGGCCAGGCCGACCATGAGTAGCGCCAGCCGCCTCAACTGATTCATCCGGTCCTTCCTCGTTACGTGGTGGCGCTCCGGAGGCCTCGAGCGTTCCGTAGACC
>JACCSE010000448.1 GCA_013813145.1 Gemmatimonadales bacterium | reverse complement strand
CCGCGAGGCCAGTGCCTGCTCCAGCATGGTGCGAGTCACCGGCGCCGCGGTTTCCCCGCCATAGTACGCACCCTTCGGGTTGTCGAGCTTGACCACGACGACCAGCGTCGGGCGCTCGGCGGGAAAGAGCGCGGCGAAGGATGAGGTGTACTGGCCCTGGACGTAGCGACCGTTGGCGAACCGGATGGCGGTTCCGGTCTTTCCCAACACGCCATAGCCGGCGAGCTGCGCCCGGGTGCCGGTCCCGCCGGCGAAAGCCGCGTCCTCCAGCAAACCCCGGAGCTTCGCCGCCACCTCCGGAGTGACCACCCGGCGCACCGGTTCCGGCGAGTGCCGATAGAGCACCTGGCCGTCGGGCGCGCGGACTTCGCGCACCAGCGTGGGCCAGAGCAGTACGCCGTCGTTGGCAATGACCCCGTAGGCGGCGGCGAGCTGCACCGGCGTGACCCCGAACTCGTAGCCCATCGCCATGCTGGCCCGGGTGTACATGGACACCCACTCATCCGGCCGAGCCAGGCGGCCCCGGGACTCGGAGGGAAACTCGGCGCCCGTCGGCGTGCCGAAGCCGAAATCGCGGAGCGTCTCGTACTGTTCTTCCGGGGTGAGCCGGGAGGAAAACTTGGCCATCGCAATGTTGCTGGAGACCTGGATCGCCTGCGCCAGGGTCAGATTGCCCTTCGACTTGTGGCTGTCGCTGATCCGGCGCGTCCGCCCGCTCCGCGTCACCGGCATCTCCCACACCCCGCCCTCGGCGAACACCGCGTCCGCGCTGTCCACCCGGTTCCGCATGAGCAGGGCGGCAGCGGTGAAGAGCTTGGCGGTGGAGCCCGGCTCGAACGGATCGGTGAAGGTCGAGGCGCGAGGTGGACCGTGTGCCGGCTGTCGCGACGCGAGGGCGAGCAGCTCGCCGCTCAGCGGATCGAGGAAGACGACGTCGCCCCCGTCCGAGCGGGTTTCGGCCACGGCGTCGGCCAGCCCGCGCTCGGCGATCTCCTGGAGCTCCGCGTCGAGCGTGAGCACCACGTCGTTGCCCGGCTCCGGCTCGCGCACCTGGCGCGCGGGCGAGTCGTAGCGGCGCCCGGCGCGGTCCTTGAGCAGCACCGCCTCGCCCGGCTCCCCCGTGAGAATCGAATCGAGCGACAGCTCCAGGCCGGCCGCGCCGGCCGGCGGGCCGGCGGACAGCCCGCCGATGATGGGACGGGCCAGGTCGCGCGAGGGATAGAAACGCTGGAAGCTGCCGGTCAGATGAACGCCCTTGATCCGGCGGAGCGGCTGGACCTGGGTCGCGTTGAAGGGGCCGTGCAGGTAGATCCACCGTTTGCCCGAACGGAACTCGCGGTCCAGCGCGGGACGCGAGACCCCGAGACTCCGCAGCAGCAGGCGGAACGCCGCCCCGCGGTCGTCCAGTTCGTTGGGAGCGACGCCTATGTGGTAGAACTCCTGGGTGATCGCGAGCGGCACGAGGTTCCGGTCGTAGAGCGAGCCGCGCCGGGCGGGGAGCACCACCCGCACGGTGCGGGTGGTCTCCGCCTCGCTGGCCCACCGCTCGCCCTGGAGGATCTGAAGCTGCGTCGCGCGGGCCAGGATGGCGACGGCGGCGAGGGCGAACCCGAACTGGATCGCGGCGATCCGGACGGCGGGCTTGGCCATTCAGGGGCCGTCAGGCGCGGGCTGAGGAAGCACTAAGAGAGTGAACTCCGAGTCGGACGGTTGGTGAAGACCGAGCACCCGCTCGGCGATGGGGATGAGCACCTGGCGGCTGGAGGCGCGGCGAATCCGGCGCTCGAATTCGCCCCGGCGGGCTTCCAGGGTCATCCGTTCCTCCCGCAGCTCCCGCACCTGGCGCGCGGTGTCGAAGCCGGCCGACTGCCGCGCGGCCACGGCGAGCAGCACGCAGAGGATGAGGAGCAGCCAGAGCGTGAGCCAGTGGCGGCCTTTGAAGGTGCGTTTCATGACCCGCCTACTTCATCCCGAGCGCATCTCAGGATGCATCCTCCACCTCGAACACCCGCAGCTTCGCGCTCCGCGCTCTCGGGTTGGCGGCGATCTCCTCGGCGCTCGGGGTGATCGGCTTCCGGGGCTCCATCCGGCCGAGCCGGCGCCCGCGGCAGGTGCATATCGGCTGCCGCGGCGGGCAGATGCAGGCACTGGCCCACTCGCGGAACGCCCGCTTCACCAGCCGGTCCTCTCCCGAGTGGTAGGTGATGACCACCAACCGGCCTCCCGTCGAGAGGGCGTCGCGAAACCTCGGGAGCGCCCGTTCCAGCCCGCCCAGCTCGTCGTTTACCCCGATGCGCACGGCCTGGAACAGCCGGGCGAAGTCGGGCGGCCCGGCTCGCGGGCCGAGCACGGCACGGATCGCGTTGACGAGATCGTCACTGGTCGCGAACGGCTGGCGGACGCGGCGCCGAATGACTTCACGGGCCAGCCGGCGCGCGTGCCGCTCGTCTCCGTACTCGGCGAAGACCTGCTGCAGGGTGAGCTCGTCTTCCCCGTTCAGCAGATCGGCCGCGGACGCCTCCCCACGACCCATGCGCATGTCGAGCGCCGCGCCCGGACGGAAGGTAAATCCTCGCGCGGCGTCATCCAATTGCCGGGACGATACCCCCAGGTCGAGCAGGACGAAATCGGGCCGAAAGGCGGCGGCCGCGTCGAGCGCGGCGGAACTGTCGTACGGCAGCGTCAGGTACCCGATCGAATCGCCCAGTCTCCGCCGTGCCGTCGCGATGGCATCGGGATCCCGATCGATGCCCAGCACCTCCAGACCCGCCTCGCGAAGGGCCACCGCGTGGCCGCCATCCCCGAGCGTACCGTCCACCGCCCGCGACCGAGCCCCCGCGGCTGCGAGCACCTGCTGGAGCAGCACCGGCACGTGATAAGTGAAAAGGGGGTCTGACATCAACGATCCAGCTCCCGGAAACGCAACACCCCGTCCGGTTGGACGGGGTGCGGTGCTCGAGGCGAGCGGGGCTGACGGGGCTCGAACCCGCGACCTCCGCAGTGACAGTGCGGCACTCTAACCAAGCTGAGCTACAGCCCCTGAAGGAGGGCGGAATATAGGCAGAGGGCGGAATGAGAGAAAGGGTTGGTGGTTGAATCAGCTATCGGCTATCGGCTATCGGTCCTGAAGCACCGAGCCTCCGCTCGCAGGGACCGATAACTGATTGCCGATAGCCGATAGCCACTCTCTCTACTTGCAATACGCCTTCAACATCGAAGCCACCCGCGGCTTGTACTGCTTGATGATCCCCAGGTTCTTTTGCGCCGCTTCCGGGTTCACCGATTGGCCGGCCGTCAGGGCGCTGTCGGCCGCGGCGAGCAGGGCCTCCTCCTGGCGGGCCAGATCGCAGGACTTCTGCTTTTCGGCCTGCGGGTCGATCTGAGGCACCTGGAACAGCGTGGCGAGACCGAGCAGGTAGTTGGCCGCCGGGTACACCTTGCCGGTGGGGTTGGCGTTCTGAACCGCCAGCCGGAGCAACTCCGCCGCACCGGCCAGGTCCTGCGGCGGCTGGAGCAGCGGCGCGGCGCCGGTGTAGAGCAGGGCGGCCGCGTTCTCCTTGGCCTGAGGGTCACCATACCGGATCGCGTACTCCAGGAATGGCACCGCCTCCTTGGGC
>JACCSE010000426.1 GCA_013813145.1 Gemmatimonadales bacterium | reverse complement strand
TGACCTACCGGGGCATGCCCTCGGACGAGCGGCGGAAGCGGGTGCAGGCCGCGCTCGAGCGGGTGGGAATGTCGCACCGGATGAAGCACTTCCCGGCCCAGCTCTCGGGCGGCCAGCAGCAGCGGGTCGCGGTGGCTCGCGCGGTAGCCGGCGATCCGGCGATCCTCCTGGCCGACGAGCCCACCGGCAACCTCGACTCCACGAACGGCGAAGCGGTGATGGAACTGCTCCGCGAGCTGCACCAGGGCGGGGCCACCATTTGCATGGTGACCCACGATCCGCGCTACGCCCGTCACGCCGACCGCTCGGTGCACCTCTTCGACGGAAAAGTGGTCGAGGAGCGGCAGCTCACCGCGGTGAGCTGAGCCGGGAGCCCGCCATGTCCAACACCATCCGTATCGCGCTGCGGCGCCTTCGCCGCACGCCCGGCTTCACCGCCGCCGCGGTGCTTTGCCTCGCGCTCGGCATCGGCGCCAACACCGCGATTTTTTCGGTCGTGAACGCCGTGCTGCTCCGGCCGCTGCCCTTCGCCGAACCCGAGCGCCTCGTGGGGGTCTGGGAGGCGAACCCGTCCCGGAACAGCGATCGCAATGTGGTTTCGCCGGCGAACTTTCTGGATTGGCGGGCGCAGAACACGGTGTTCGAGGACATCGCGGCGGTCTACAGCACCACCGGGAGCATCACGGGCACAGGCGAGCCGGAAGAGATCGCGGTGCAGGCCGCGACCGCCGGTCTGTTCCCGGTGCTCGGCCTTCAGCCGATGCTGGGGCGGGTCTTCACCGCCGGCGAGGATATTCCGGACGGTCCGCGGCTCGCCGTGCTGAGCCACGAGCTCTGGAGCCGGCGCTACGGCGCGAACCCGGCGCTCGTGGGCGAGACCATCCAGCTCGATGGGAGTGCGTACACCGTCACCGGCGTCATGCCTCCCGGCACCCAGAGCATCGGCCGAGACGACCGGCCCGATCTCTGGATCCCGATGGGGTTCGACCCGGCCGTGAACTACCGCGAAACCTCGGGCCGGTACCTCCAGGCCGTCGCGCGGCTCAAGGCCGGAGTGACCGTGGAACGCGCGCAGACGGAGCTCGCCACCATCGCGGCCCGCCTGGCGGAAACCTACCCGCAATTCAACACCCACTGGTCGGTCAATCTGGTCCCCATCACCGAGCAGGTGGTGGGACAGGTGCGCCGGCCGCTCGCGCTGCTCGGCGGCGTGGTGCTCCTCGTGCTGCTCATCGCCTGCGCCAACGTCGCCAACCTCCAGCTCGCCCAGGCCACGGCACGGAGGCGGGAGATCGCGGTGCGCGCCGCGCTGGGCGCGAGCGGCGTCACGCTCGGCCGGCAGTTCGTGGTCGAGAGCGTCCTGATCTCGCTGGCCGGCGGCACGCTGGGGGTGCTGCTCGCCTGGTGGGGCACCGACGCCCTGGGCGCCCTCGCCGCGACCAGCATTCCTCGGATGGAAGAGGTCACGCTCGACCGTTCGGCGCTGGCCTTCACGCTGCTGGTGTCCGTCGGGGCGGGGACGGCGTTCGGGCTGGTGGCGGCGCTGCACGCGCTGCGCGGGGATCTCCACCTGGATCTGAAGGAAGGCGGGCGGGGCAACTCGGGGAGAGGACACCGGACCCGAGCCCTCCTGGTGGGCGGCCAGGTCGCCCTCTCGCTGGTGCTCCTCGCCGGCGCCGGCCTGTTGCTCAAGAGCTTCGCACGGCTCAATGCGGTGGATCTGGGCTTCGACCCCGATCGGGTGCTGACGGCCAGGGTGACGCTGGGCGGGGAGCGGTACGAGGATGAGGAGCGCCAGGTGCGCTTCTTTCAGGATCTGCTGCGCGGCGTCCAGTCGCTCCCGGGAGTGCACTCCGCCGGCGCGATCAACTGGCTGCCGCTCTCGGGGCAGCGCTCCGCCACCAGAATACTGATCGAAGGTGAGCCCACGCCACGGCACGGCGAGGAGCCCGGGGCGGACGTGCGCGCGGTGGACCCGGAATTCTTCCGGACCATGGAGATCCCGCTGCTCCGCGGGCGGACCATCGCGGCCACCGACTCGCGAGAGGCCCCCGGCGCCGTGGTGGTGAGCGAGAGCTTCGTGGAGCGCCACCTGACCGGCCGCGACCCGCTGGGCCGCCGGATCCACATGGAGTGGGGCGACACGCTGGTCGCCACGATCGTGGGCGTGGTGGGCGACATCAAGCAC
>JACCSE010000400.1 GCA_013813145.1 Gemmatimonadales bacterium | reverse complement strand
CGGGGGGCAGGGGGGCAGGGGGGCAGGGGGGCAGAGGGGCGATGGATTGAGGGTGAGGATCCGGGCGGGCATGTGTTGACCCGGCTCGCGTCCACTATCGCCCGGCGGGCGAAGGAGCGGCCGGAGGGGTCGTACACGGCCAAGCTGCTCCAGCGTGGGGTGGCGAAGATATCGCAGAAGGTGGGTGAGGAGGCGGTGGAAGTGGTGGTCGCGGCGAACTCGGAGGATGACGACCACCTTGCGTCCGAGACGGCGGATCTCCTGTATCATTTGCTCGTTCTGCTTCAGGCTCGGGGCGTCCCGCTCGAGCGGGTCTGGAGCGTGCTGGAGGAAAGGGGAAAGTAGGCTATCGGCTATCGGCTATCGGGTGTCGGTCCTGCAGTACCGAGCCTTCGCTCGCGCGGACCGATAACCGATAGCCGATAGCCAACAGCCGCAGTCATGTCCTTCGTCCATCTCCACACCCACAGCGAATATTCCCTGCTCGACGGCGCCAACCGGATCCCCGAGCTGGTGTCGCACGTCAAGCGGCTCGGCATGGACAGCCTGGCCGTCACCGACCACGGCAACATGCACGCGGCCTGGGAGTTCTACGAGGAGGCCAAGGCCCAGAAGATCCGGCCGATCCTCGGGTTCGAGGCCTATCTCGCCTTCGGACCGCGGCAGGCGCGGGAGAAGCCGAGCTGGGCGCCGGCCGCCTACAGCCATCTCGTGCTGCTGGCCCGAAACCGCGTCGGCTACAAGAACCTGGTCCGGCTCACCTCGGCGGGGTTCACCGAGGGCTTCTACCGCCGGCCGCGGATCGACAAGGAGATCCTCGCCGAGCGGGCCGAGGGCATCGTCTGCCTGGCCGCCTGTCTCTCGGGTGAGGTGGCGCTTCATCTCCGGCAGGGCCGGTACGACGAGGCGCGGAAGAGCGCCGAGTGGTTCGCGGGCACTTTCGGGACCGACGGGTTCTGGCTCGAGATCCAGCAGCACGGGATTCCCGAGGAGCGCATCGTAGCGGAGGGGATGCTGCGGCTGGCGCAGGACCTGGGGCTCGGCGTCGTCGCCACCAACGATGCGCACTATCTCCGGCGGGAGGACGCCGAGGCGCACGACGTGCTCCTCGCCATCGGCACTGGTGCGGACCTGGACGATCCCAAACGGTTCCGCTTCACCGGACAGGAATCGTACGTCAAGTCCGAGAAGGAGATGAAGGCGCTCTTCCCGGAGCAGCTCGACGCGGTCGGCAATACCCAGCGAGTGGCCGACCTCTGCGAGTTCGACTTCGAGAAACGGTACTTCCTGCCGGGCTTCCCCCGCCCCGCCGAGTACGCGACCGACGAGGCGCTGCTGGAAGACCTCGCTCACCGGGGGGCGGAACGGCGGTACGGCGCACCGCTTCCCGTGGAGGTGGCGGAGCGGCTGGCCTACGAACTGGGCGTCATCAACGCGGCCGGGTACGCCGGTTACTTCCTTATCGTGCAGGACTTCATTGCGGCGGCGCGGGAGCGAGGCATCCCGGTGGGACCCGGCCGTGGGTCGGCGGCGGGATCCATCGTCGCCTACGCGCTCGGCATCACCAACGTCTGCCCGCTCAAGTTCGATCTCCTGTTCGAGCGCTTCCTCAACCCCGAGCGGGTGTCGATGCCGGACATCGACGTGGACTTCTGCTTCGAGCGGCGGGGCGAAGTGATCGAGTACGTTCGGGAACGCTACGGCCGGGACAGCGTGGGGCAGATCGTCACCTTCGGCACGATGAAGGCCCGGGCGGCGGTGAAGGACGTGGCCCGGGTGCTGCGCATCCCCCCGGGCGAGGCCGACCGGATCACCAAGCTCATCCCATCGGGGCCGGCCTACAGCCTCACCATTCCCGACGCGGTCCAGAAGGTGGACGAGATGCGGGAGCTGGTGAAGGGGAACCCGGCCTATCAGCGCCTGGTGGAGCTGAGCTCGCGGATCGAGGGCATCTCGCGCCACATATCGGTCCATGCCGCGGGCGTCGTCATCGCGCCGGGCCCACTCGCCGACTACGTGCCGGTCTGCACCGCGCCCACCAAGGGCGCCGGAGCGGCCGCGGACGGTGAGGACTCGATCATCACCCAGTACGAGATGGGGGCGCTGGAGAAGGTCGGCATGCTCAAGATGGACATGCTCGGCCTCAAGACGCTCACCGTCATCCACGACGCGGTGGCGATGATCGCGGCGCGCACCGGCGTGGACGTGGACATGGACGCGCTCCCGTTCGACGACCCCGGGGTCTACGAGCTGCTCCGGCAGGGGCGCACCGCGGGCGTCTTTCAGTTCGAGTCGCCGCTGGCCACCGACACCCTCCGGGCGATGAAGTGCGACCGGTTCGACGACCTGGTCGCCTCCAACGCCCTACTCCGCCCCGGTCCGCTCGATGCCGGCATGCATACCGTGTTCATCAAGCGGAAGCTGGGCCTGGAGAAGGTCACCTACGCCCACCCCTCGCTCCGCGAGGTGCTGGAGCCGACTTACGGCGTCATCACCTACCAGGAGCAGGTGATGCGGATCGCCAACGTCCTCGCCGGCTTCTCCCTGGCCGAAGCCGACGTGCTCCGGAAGGCGGTGGGCAAAAAGGACGCCGAGCTGATCAGGAAGGAGCTGGGAAAGTTCCGCGAGCGCGCCGTCGCCCAGGGGCACACCCAGCGCCTGGCCGACGACATCGCGGCGCAGATCGAGACCTTCGGCCGCTACGGCTTCAACAAGTCGCATTCGGTCGCCTACTCGGTGCTGTCGTACCAGACCGCGTGGCTCAAGACCCACTACTCCGCCGAGTTCATGGCGGCACTGCTCTCCTCGGAAATCGGGAACACCGACAAGGTGGTGCAATACATCAACGAGGCGCGAGAGCTGGGGCTGGAGGTGCTGCCGCCCGACGTGAACGAATCCGGCTTCAAGTTCACCGTGGTCGGCGAGCGGCGGATCCGCTTCGGCCTGGGCGCGGTCCGAAACGTGGGCTGGGGAGCCATCGATTCCATCATCGCGGCCCGGCAGGACGCCCCATTCACCAACCTGACGGAGTTGGTGGAACGGATCGACCTCCGGCTCTGCAACAAGCGGGTGCTCGAGTCGCTGGTGGCAGCGGGAGCGTGCGACTCGCTGGGCGGGCACCGGAAGCAGCTCATCGAGGCACTCGACAAGGCCTTGGGCGAGGCGCAGTTGGCGCAGCAGGAGCGGGAGGCCGGTCAGGAATCTTTGTTCGGTGACGAGGGGGGCAACGGAGGAGAGGGGCAGCGGAGCAGGCTGGTGCTGCCGGAGGTGCCGGCGTGGACCGAGGCGGAGCGGCTGGCCAAGGAGAAGGAGGTGCTGGGATTCTTCATCTCCGGCCACCCGCTGGAGCGGTTTCGGGAGGAGGTGGAGCTGTTCGGCACCCGCACCAGCGCCACCCTTGGCGAGTGGAGCGAGCACCAGGTGAGCGTAGGCGCGGTGGTGACGGGGGTCAAACGCCAGATCTCCAAGAAGACCGGCAAGGAATACGCGCGGCTGGTGCTGGAGGACTTCCACGGCACCGCCGAGGCCATCGTCTTTCCCGACGCCTGGGCCAAGCTCAACGGCACCATCGCCCCCGACGCCGCGCTGCTCCTCACCGGCGGGTACAGCGACCGCGACCGGGGGGAGGACCACGCGCCGTTCATCGTCGAGTCGGCGCGCCGGCTGGAGGAGCTGAAGACATCGGGTGCGGTGGCGCTGAGTCTGCGCTGGCGCGCGCCTTCGGCGCCGGCACCGGAGACGCTGAAGGCGGCGGCGGCGCTCTGCTCGGCGCACCCGGGGCCGACCCCGCTCTATATTGAGTGGAGCGACGGGAACGGAGAGGCGGTGCGCCTTCGCTCTCGTCGAATCCGCGTCGCGGCGGAGGACGACCTCGTCCGGGCCCTGCGCGATCTCCTGGGCGCCGATTCCGTCCACTACGTCAAGGCGGGCTGACCCCGATGGCCTCAGCGTACACGCTGGAGTTCGAGAAGCCGCTGCTCGAGCTGGAGCGGCAGATCGAGGACCTGAAGCGGATCGGGAACGAGCGCCAGATCGACATCGAGGGAGAGCTGGAAGGGCTGCAGAGCAAGCTGGAAAGGTTGCGGGCCGACATCTACCGAACTCTCACGCCGATCCAGCGGGTCATGGTCGCGCGCCACCCGCGCCGGCCCTATAGCCTGGACTATCTCAGCACCATCTTTACCGACTTCATCGAGATGCACGGCGATCGGCTCTACATGGACGACCCCGCGGTCGTGGGCGGGTGGGCCCGTCTCGGCGGGGTGTCGGTCATGGTGATCGGGCACCAGAAGGGCCGCGACACCAAGGAGAATCTCAAGCGCAACTTCGGCATGCCCCATCCTGAGGGCTATCGGAAGGCGCTGAGGCTGATGAAGCTCGCGGCCAAGTTCGGGGCACCGATCATCACCCTGATCGATACTCCCGGCGCCTATCCCGGGCTCGGCGCCGAGGAGCGAGGCCAGTCGGAGGCGCTCGCGCGCAATATCCTGGAGATGTCTATCCTCAGCGCGCCGATCGTCGCCGTCGTGATCGGCGAGGGCGGCTCGGGCGGCGCGCTGGCGCTGGGTGTGGCCGACCGGATTCTGATGCTGGAGAACTCGGTCTACTCGGTGATCTCTCCCGAGGGATGCGCCGCCATCCTGTGGAAGGACGCGAGCCAGCGGGAACGCGCGGCCGAGGCGCTCAAGATCACCGCGGAGGACCTGCTCCGGCTCAAGCTCATCGACGAGATCGTGAAGGAGCCGGTGGGCGGGGCGCACGTGGATCCCGATTCCGCCGGCGAAGCTCTGCGCGAGGCGCTGATCCGTCACGTGAGCGAGCTGCGGAAGGTCCGCCCGGAAAAGCTGGTGCGCCGCCGGGCGGACAAGTACGCCGCCATGGGCGCCTACAGTGAGGCCTGAGTGACCCAGACCGTCGAGGTTCGCTTCAAGGGTACCCGGAAGAGCTACTTCACCTGGCCGGAGGACGGCGAAGCACTCCGGGTCGGTGACGCCGTGGTGGTCGAGGTGGAGCGCGGGCGGGACCTGGGCCGGGTCACGGCACTCGGCGAGCTGGCCGGCCGGAAGTGTGCCTCGGCCTGCGCCGGATGCGCGGTCGGCGGCGACCCGGCGGAGGAGCCGGCCCCGCTCAAACCGGTGGTCCGCCGGGCCACCGCCGACGACCTGGAGGTCCAGGATGAAATCCGCCGTTCGGAGGAGGAGGCCCGGCGGAAGGTGATCCAGCGGGTTCGCTCGCACGATCTGGTCATGAAGGTGAGCGACACCGAGTGGCAGTGGGACCGGAACAAGCTCACCATCTACTTCACCGCCGAGAAGCGGGTGGACTTCCGGGCGCTGGTGCGCGACCTGGCCTCCACCTTCCGCACCCGGATCGAGCTCAGGCAGATCGGCGTCCGCGACGAGGCCGCTCGGCTCTCCGGCGTGGGCCGCTGCGGGCGGGAGTACTGCTGTTCCAGCTGGCTTACCGAACTTTCTCCGGTGAACCTGGGGTTGGCCAAGGACCAGCACCTTTCGCTCAACCCCAGCCAGATCTCCGGCGGGTGCGGGCGGCTGCTCTGCTGCCTCAAGTACGAGCACGAGTTCTACGTCACCGCCCGAAAGCGGTTCCCCAAAGAGGGGAAGACTCTCCGGACCGCGGTCGGCGCCGAGAAGGTGATCGCGGTGGACATCTTCCGGGAGCGGGTCTTCCTCCGGAGCGAGGAGCAGGGAACCCGCATCATTCCATTGGTGCAGCTCCGGGAGGAGGTCGAGCAGCTGGGGGATGTGCTCATGACGGCGGAACATCGAGCACTGATGGCGCTCGAGGGGCCGGTCGCGGCGCCGGCTCGACCCGCCGCCCCAGCCGCGGGTGACGCACCTTCGCCCTCCGATCCTTCCGCACGACACCCTCGCCGCCGCCGCCGCGGCGGGGGACCTTCCGGTCCACCACCCGCTCAGGGCTGAAGCGGGAACCTGGCAACGTTAAGTTTCGGGGAGCGTGAGTCGCCTGCCTTGGCCGGCGGGCCTTTGGAGTGTTTGGAGCGGATTTTGGCCGCAGAGGAACGCAGGAAAACTGCTCGACCACGGAGCACGCGGATGAACACGGATCGGAAATTATGTGGTCTGGTATCCGGCCAGCGGGTGCGCACCCACAAACTTTCAATCCGCGTTGATTCGCGTCTTCCGTGGTCGAGCAGCTCGCTGCGTTCATCTGGGTTCATCTGCGGCCCCTCTCAGTCGAGGAGTTGAAGACGGGCGTGCCCAAGTTTTATCTGACGACGGCCATCGATTACTCCAACGGCGATCCCCACCTGGGGCATGCGTTGGAAAAGGTGGGCGCCGATGCCATCGCGCGGTATCGGCGGCTGCGGGGGGACGACGTCACCTTTCTCATGGGGATGGACGAGCACTCCCAGGCCGTGGTTGAGGCCGCGGAGCAGAATGGATACAGCCCGGAGGCATGGGTGGAACGGATGGCCCTCCGCTTTGCCGAGTTCTGGGAGCGGCTTCAATGCAGCCACGATGACTGGATCCGGACCACCGAGCCGCGGCATCGCCAGGCGGTGACCGAGCTGATCCAGCGGATCGAGCGGCTCAACCCGGACGATCTCTATACCGGCGAGTACGAGGGGCTGTACTGCGTCGGCTGCGAAGAATTCAAGCAGCCGGCGCAGATCGTCGACGGCCGGTGCATCGAGCATCCCACACTGGAGCTGGTTCCGACCAAGGAGCGCAACCACTTCTTTCGTCTGAGCCGCTACCGCGACGCCCTGCTCGGGCGCATCCGCTCGGGCGAGCTGGCGGTGGAGCCCGCCATCCGGCGGAACGAGATCCTCCGGCTACTGGAGGACGGGCTCCAGGACATCTCGGTATCGCGTCAGCGGCTGTCGTGGGGGATCCCCTTCCCCGGCGATCCGGAGCAGACGGTGTACGTGTGGTTCGACGCGCTCATCAACTATCTGTCGGCCACCGGCTACCCGGCGGAGGGGTATCAGCGTCTCTGGCCGGCGGACCTGCACGTCGTGGGCAAGGGGATCACCCGGTTCCACTGTGTCATCTGGCCGGCGATGTTGCTCGCCGCGGGCCTGGCACTGCCCCGAAAGGTCTGGGCCCACGGGTACGTGCAGTGGGAGGGGGCCAAGATGTCGAAGACGACCGGCACCGCGGTCACCTTGGGCGAGGCGATCGACCGCCACGGCCCGGACGCGCTGCGCTACTTCCTCCTCCGGGAGGTCGGTTTCGAGGCGGATGGGAACTTCAGCTGGGAGCGCTTCGACGAGCGCTATACCGCCGACCTGGCCGACGGCCTGGGCAACCTCGCGTCCCGGGCGCTAGCCATGTTGAGCAAGTACCGGGATGGGGTGGTCCCGGCCGGCGGAGAGCCGACCTCGCTGGACGGGGCCGGCGCCGCCACGCTGGAGCAATATGGCGAGGCGATGGACGCCCTCGACCTCAGGGGCGGCGCGGAAGCGGCATGGGGGCTGGTGGCAAACGCCAACCTGTACATCCAGCAGACGGCGCCGTGGAAGCTGGCGAAGGAAGCGCGCGAGGAAGAACTGGACGCCTCGCTCGCCGCCCTGGCACGGGTGCTCTACCGGCTGGCGGTACTGGTGAGCCCTTTCATCCCAGGCAAGGCCCAGGCGCTGTGGGAGGCCCTTGGGGTGGGCGGCAGCGCGGCATCGGCCTCGTGGACCTCGCTTGCGGCGCCTCCAGTCGAGGGGGTGTCCATCCGAAAGCCCGAGCCGCTCTTTCCCAAGCCCGCGAGCGTCTAGAAGTTAGACTCTCATGCAGAGAAACTCTTTGACAGTCAAAGACTTATATAGCTGTCCTCGGACTTGACACCGCCGAGACCGAGGAGCACTTTGAGAAGAGGTATCGTGACTCAGGTCACCCCATGTGCCGCGCTTTTTAGCGAGATTAGGGGGCGACCCGATTGGGGCGTCAATTGTGTCTGATTATCCGAGGTGAGCTGGATGGCCAAGCGCCGCTGGACCGTTGTTTTCGTGCCGCACGGATCGGAGCCCTCGAAGATCATCGAGGTCTCCTACCGGGCCCTGAAGACCGCGGCCGGGGGCGCGGTCCTGTCTGCCATCGCAATCCTGCTCGTGGGGTACGCTACCTTTTCGCGAAGCACGGACCTCTCGCGTACGGCTCGCCTCCAGCAGGAAAACGCTCAACTCGCGCAGGAGCTGGGCGAGCTGCACGGACGGCTCTCCTCCCTCACCGACACGCTCTCGCGAATCTCCCAGCGGGACGCCCGGATCCGGGTGCTGGCCAGCCTGGAGCCGATCGACCCGCAGGTACAGGCCGCCGGCATCGGCGGCCCGATCGTTCCGGCGCCGGAGGGGGAGCCGGGCAGCACGATCCGGCGGTCACAGGAAATCCGGGTAGACGTCAACGCGCTGATCCGCCGGGCCAACCTCCTGGCCTCCTCCTTCCGCGAGGCGGCGGACAGCCTGGCGGTCCACTCCGCCCGGCTGGCGGCGACTCCGTCGATCATCCCGACCCAAGGCTGGCTGTCGAGCGCGTTCTCCTCCATGCGATCGCACCCCATCCTCCACGTCGCCCGTCCGCACGAGGGGATCGACGTCACCGCCCCCAGCGGCACCCCGATCGAGGCGCCGGCAGGGGGCAGCATCAGCGACGCAGGCTGGGAATCGGGGTACGGTAATACGGTTACGATCGACCACGGCTTCGGCATCGTCACCAAGTTCGCTCACGCCTCCAAGATCCTGGTGCGCCAGGGCCAGCGAGTCTCCCGCGGCCAGCGCATCGCCCTCGTCGGCAACACCGGCCTGGCCACCGGTCCGCACCTGCACTACGAGGTGCACGTGAACGGGCGGCCGGTGGATCCGTTGAGGTACGTGTTGCCGGAGCATGTGGTGACGGACTAAGGGGGGCAGCGGGGCAGCAACAGCACACGGGGGCGGGCACTTAGCCGGGGTACTTCATCCCGAGCGCAGCGAGGGACCTACTAACCCGGGTTCGATACCCGCGGAGTAGGTCCCTCGCGGCGCTCGGGATGAAGTGCTTGCGCCAGTACTCGGCTGGTGTGCCGTTGCTGGCCCCCTGCCCCCTGCCCCGCTAAAACTCCACCTTCGGCGCCTCCTCCGCCCCCGCCTCCGCTTCGAAGTACTCCCGCGTCCCCTGTCCGAAGACTCTCGCGGTCAGATTGTACGGAAAGCGGCGGATGTAAGCGTTGTAGTCGCCCACGGCGCTGTTGTAGTCCTGCCGGGCGACCGAGATCCGGTTCTCGGTGCCCTCCAGTTGATCCTGCAGTGCGCGGAAACTCTCGCTCGACCGAAGCTCCGGGTAGTTCTCCACGATCGCCAGCAGCCGGCCGATTCCCTGGGTGAGGGCTTGGTTGGCTTCGGACATCTGGCCGACGTCACCGGACTGGACCGCGCCGGAGAGCCGGGACCGCGCCTCGGCGATGTTGGTGAACACCGTCGATTCCTGCTTGGCCACGCCGCGAACGGTCTCCACCAGGTTCGGTATCAGGTCGGCTCGCCGCTGGAGCTGGGCCTGGATCTGTCCCTTGGCCTGGTTGACCTGTTCGTCCATCGTCTGGATCTGGTTGTATCCGCATCCGGCCGTCGCCAGCGCGGCCAGGGACAGGAGCACGGCAGGGATCGCCGACGCACGCTTCATGAACGATCTCCGAGCTGAAGTTGGTCGAGAAACCGCGCTGCCCGTGCCGCCACGTCCATGTATGGCTCGAAGTTCTCGGGGGGACAGCGCCAGTTCGCGTCGCCGCGGTGGCGGACGACGAGGAGCAGCGGCTCGCTGTCCACGCCCAGCGCTTCGGCGCCGGTGACGGCGAGCTGCAGCGGGTCCTTCGGGACGACTCGGCCGAGCAGGGTGAGGAGACCGCGCAGGAGCACCATCATCGTTCCGGCGCTTCGGCCGGCGAGCGCCGCGAGCGCCGCCGAGTCGCCCGCGGAGGCGGCGTACCCCTGCCTGAGCCGCAGCAGCTTGCCGCGGAACTCGCGCTCGAGGGCCTGGCGCAGATCGGCCGGAGCGAGCTCGAGCGCCTGAAGCGGATCGGTGCCCCGGAGCACCCGGTAGCCCGTGCGCATGTCGGCGATCTCGACCGGAAAGGAGTCGGTGGCCCGATCCCACTCCGCCCGGGTGATGACGAGGGGCGGCTCGAGCTTGGACTTTCGCCAACCGGCGAACGCGCCGCCCAGCGCCCTGAGCGCCGCCGGCGACAGATCCTCGACCACCAGGATGAGATTGATGTCGGAGCGTCCCGGGACGAAGTCGTCGCGCGCGGCGGAGCCGTAGAGCACCGCGCTGTATCCGCCGCCGAGCGCCGCGTCGGCGGCGGTGAGGAACGGCGTGACGACTCGCTCCACCGCATCCCGCATCAGAATCTTCCTCCGGCTCCGCCGCCGCTGAACCCGCCACCGCCGCCGAAGCCACCAAAGCCCCCACCGCCGAAGCCGCCGCCCCCGCCCCAACCGCCGCCGATCCAGGGGCCGGCGCCCCAATATACCCCTCTCCGTCGGCGCCGACCCCCGAACGCGCCGGACAGGATGAGGAACACGAGGAACAGCAGCACCGGCCCGAGACCGCGGAGCGGCGAGCCTCCGCGGGGGGAGCTGACCGGCAGCGGCCGTGCGTTCACCAGGGCGCTGTCACTCACGCCCAGCCCGCGCGCAATCGAGGTGACCAGCGCCTCGACCCCGGCGAGCAGGGCGGGACCGTAGTTCTCGCCCACCAGCGAGCCCACGATCAGGTCGCGCACCGGTCCAGCGGTAGCGTCGGTGACGATCCCTTCGAGCCCCTGCCCCACCTCGACCCGCAGGTAGCCGCTGCCCTCGCGCCCTTCCTGTCGGGGAACCAGCAGGAGCACGATGCCGGCGTTGCGCCGCGGATCGCCGGCTTCGGCCTCTGCCCCGACGCCCCAGGCTCGGCCGATCGCGAGGGCCACCTCGGCCTCGCTTCGGTTACCGATCGTCGGCAGGGTGACTACGGCAATCTCGGCCCCGGCGGCGGCGCGGAGCCGCTCGATCAGCTCCTCCATGCGCGCGTCGGAGGCGGGATCGACGACACCGGCGGCATCGGTGACGTACCCGTCCGGCGCCTTGGGGAAGAGGCTGGTGACCTCGGCTTCCTGCGCGACCAGACCCACGGTGGCGGCCAGGGCCGTCAGTTGAAGCGCCGCAAGGACGGCGATAGCTTTGGCTGGTGTCCTGCTCAAAACCTCTCCTGGTGCTGGCCGTGGCGCTGCTCGCGGCGGCGACCGCCGCCTGCGAAGGATCTCGGGACCTCGCGGTCCGGGTCTCCATCCCCGGACCGGATTCCGTTGAGACCCCGGTCAGCGGTATCGGCCTGGTGGCGCTGCCCTACGATCGCGACAGCGTGCTCGCGGCTCTGGAAGCCTCGGCGGGTACGTCGCGGCCCGGCACCGCGGAGCTGGACAGCCTGTTCCAGACGTTCCGTGGTCCATTCAACGCCTACTCCAGCGCCACGCTTCGCACCACCGCGTTGAGCGACTCCCTCGGCGATCTCAGGTCGCGGCTCGATTCCCTCTCCCGCGGCGATCCAGAGTACGGAAAGTTGTACGCGGCGTTCGAGCGGCTGACCGATTCCGCAGCCACCGCTCGCCGCACGGCTGATACCGCTCGGGAGGCGCTGGACCGGGTGCGAGGCCGGATCGTGCCGCGCAGCGAGAGTCTGCGCTCGGCGATCGCGCAGTGGGAAGATAGCACCTACCGGGGATACGACAGCATCGTGCGGAACCTGGCCGCGCGGCGGCGGCAGGACCCGCTGACCGACACGACGGACGCCGAAGGCTGGGCCGACTTCCGGCTGGGCCCGGGGCGCTGGTGGATTTACGGACAGTCGTGGGACGCGACCGATCCCAACGCGCGCTGGTACTGGAACGTCCCGGCGGAGGACGACACCGTGCTCCTGTCCTCGCGGACGGGCCAGCGGCGGCCGAGGTACTGAGTGCCGCGGAGATTCGTGTGAGATTGGTGCGCGCCTGGCTCGCGGCGGCATGCCTGGGACTGATTCCCGTCCTGCCCGTAGAGGCCCAGTCGGCGACGCCGAACACGCTCTCGAGCCGGACCAAGGGATCGGCCAAGGCACCGATCACCGTCTACGAGATGTCCGACTTCCAGTGTCCCTACTGCCGGCGGTTCGCGCTGGAGACCTTCCCCGCCATCGAACGCGAGTACATCGCCACCGGCAAGGTCCGCTGGGTCTTCGTCAACTTTCCGCTCACCAGCATCCACTCCAACGCAGTCCCGGCGGCCCAGGCGGCGCTCTGCGCCGGCCAGCAGGGAGCGTTCTGGGCAGTGCACGATCTGCTGTTTCAGCACCAGCAGGTCTGGGCGCCGCTCAAGGAAGCCGGGCCGTTTTTCCTCTCGCTGGCGGACTCCGCCCGGATCTCGAAGCCCGCGCTGCTCGCCTGCGTCAAGTCTCCGGAATCGGTCGGCGAGATTCAGGCGGAGGCCGTAGGCTCGGAACGCTCCGGGGCCCAGAGCACGCCGACGTTTTACGTCGAAGGAGGGCTGCTGGCGGGGGCCCACCCGCTGGAGGTATTCAAGCAGGTGTTGGATTCGATCTATGCGGAGAAGCGGGGACGGTAGCAGCGGAGCAGCGGGGCAGTGTGCCGTTGCTGCCCCGCTGCCCCCCTGCCCCCCTTGCCCGCATCCCCTCACCCCGCCATCAGCCACACATCGTACAGCGCATGGGTCCACGCCGTGATCCCGAACCCCCGGGTGAGATACATCGCGCTGAACACCAGCCCCGCGAGCGCGCGGAAGGTGAAGGAGGGTAGTTCCAACGGGTCACCGTACGGCCCGACATAGTGAAACCCGGAGAAGATCAGCGCGCCGATCACCGTCGCGAACACCCCTGCGGCCCCGGCCCCCCACCCCAGCACTCTCCGCCCCAGCCACACCAGGGCGCCCACCAGCAGGACCCGGAACAGCAGCTCCTCATAGATCCCCGCGCCGAGTGAGATCATGAGCTGAGTGGCGAATCCGAGGTCCGCCGTCTGGAGCGCCAGCGCCGACGGGCGCGCCAGAACCAGTCCGCCGAGCAGGATGCCCGTCATCATTCCGACCAGAAGCCCGAACCCGAGCGCGTAAGCCACCGACTCCAGCGCCATCAGGGCGTAGACCCGCGGCTCGACCGACCCGCCTGTTCGAAGGTCGCGCCAGATCAACACCGCCCCGGTGCCGAGGAGCAAGGCCCCGAAGACGAGGAGCCCGTCCCGGCCGCCGAACCCCACGAAGAGGCTCTTGAGCAGCACGTCGGCCCCGTTTCGGACACCGGTGATGGCATGGCCCGAGAGGGTGAACGCCAGCAGCTCGTACAGGGCAAGCAACGGAAAGGCGAACGTGAGGCTGTACCGAGGCGCGCGGGTCGCCCGCCAGTAGCCCTCGAAGGAAACGGCGGGACTCATGCGCCCGACCGAAAAAAAAGGGGCCGCATCAGCGGCCCCCCCAGGTAAAGCGTCGCCCGGGTCTCGTCGTGCAGCTCAGACTATCGGCCGCAGGCGACCCTTGACTCTGTAGACAATGGATC
>JACCSE010000399.1 GCA_013813145.1 Gemmatimonadales bacterium | reverse complement strand
GTACCCGAATGCCACCGGTTCCCGGCCGGCCAGCGAGCCGGCCGCGTCGGCGGACGCGATCTCCCGCAAGAGCCCGAGAATCTGCCCGTCGTTCAGCGGCTCCCGGGTAATGGCGCGGCTCGCCCCGTTGCTGAGCAGCACGGCGGGCTTGCCCACGGCCAACTGGAGCGCGTCGGCGCGCTGCTCGTGCATGACTTGAATGAGCCGGTCGAGTCGGGCCACTGGGATCTCAGTCTAAAGGGCGAATAAGCCGGACGTGGGCCTTGTTGACGTACCGGGTGGCACCTTGGCCCCACAGCGCGAAGAAGGTGCCGGGACCGTTCACGAAATCGAGCGCGCGCGAGCGGTTGGGAGGCAGCTCGAGGGTAGCGGTGCCTCGGTATTCCGAGCCGCCGGGAAGCACCACCTCCAGCTCGACGTGCTTGGCGGCCGACAGCCGGTCCGGGTCGGAGAAGAGCGGCACTTCCTCGCCGCAGGACACCTGCACCACCTGCGACTTGGGAACGAACGCGACGCCGCCGCCCTGGAGCGTAAGGGCGAAGAAGGCATCGGGACGGTTGAGCATCTCCAGCGGCGTCTCCGGGCCGGGCGGGTAGGCCGGCCGGGTGAGCAGGTGCAGCTCGCCTTCGAAGGCGACGCCCTCGACCAGCGACACCTGCGCAGGGACCCGGTTGGTGGAGCCCCAATCGTTCATCGGATGGATCGCGACATGGACCGGAAGGTGGATACGCGCGATTGCAGCGGCAAGTGGGTGCGTCAGCCCCGGATCTCGATGCCGGCCCGCTGTTCGGCCAGGCGGATCGCCTCGAGATAGTCGGCGTCCTCGCCCAGCTCGGCCCGCGCGCCGGCCAGCAGCTCGCCGGCGACCTCGAGCAGCGGGCCGTCAACGCCGGTCTCCTGCAGCAGCTCGCGCGCGATGGCCACGTCCTTGTCCAGGAGCGCCAGGCGGAAGGTTCGCGGCCAGCGGCCGGTGAGCACCCGTTCGGGTACCAGCGCCTCGCTCACGAAAGAGCGGCCGCTCGACTGGTTGATCACGTCCACGGCGGCGCCGGCGGACACACCGGCCTTGACGAGGGCGGCGAGCCCCTCGCCCAGCGCCAGGATATTCACCGCGAGCAGTGCCTGGTTGACCGCCTTGGTGGCGTGGCCCGCGCCGACCGGGCCGAGATGCTGGATACGGCTTCCGAACGCCTCCAGCACCGGCCGGGCGCGGGCAAAGGTGTCGGGCGCGGCCCCGACCATCACCGCAAGGGTCCCCGCCTCGGCGCCGTTGGTGCCGCCGCTGACCGGCGCGTCGGCAAAGGCGACCTCGCGCTCGGCGAGGCGAGCGGCCAGACGGCGGGAGGTGGCAGGATCGCCCGAGGTGCAGTCGAGGAAGAGCGCGCCGGCCCGTAGGCCGGCGAGGAGCCCGTCAGGCCCGTCCAGCAGCGCCTCCACCTCACGCGAGGTGGGCAGGCAGGTGACCACGACGTCGACTTGCGCAGCCAGCTTTCGGGGAGTTCCGGCGACGCGGGCCCCGAAGCGCCGGGCGAACTCCCCCGCCCGCTCGGCCGTCCGGTTCCAGACCACGACGTCGCCGCGGCGGGCGAGCCGGGCGGCCATCGGCGCGCCCATGGCACCGAGGCCCAGAAAACCGACGATCACGTCTCGGCCGCGGTCGCTTCCCGGCCGGCACGGCGCTGCCCCAGCTCCCGGTCGAGCATCAGGAGCCCGGGCCGGTCCTCGCCCACCATGCGCAACTGTTCGGCGAGCAGCCCGCTGGTTTTCTCCTCCTCCACCTGTTCCTGCACGAACCAGTCAAGGAACACGGTGCTGGCGAAGTCGCGCTCGTCCACCGCGAGGCCGTAGACCTGGTTGATGCTGGCGGTCACCTGCTGCTCGTGGCGGTGGGCCTGGTCGAACACCTCGCGCGCGGAGGCGAACTCCGCCGGCGGGCGGTCGATCTGCCGCAGCTCGACCCGGCCGCCGCGATCCAGCAGGTGGTCCAGGATCTTCATGGCGTGCTTGACCTCTTCCTGCGCCTGCGCCCGCATCCACTGCGAGAGGCCGGGAAGGTTGAGCGAATCGCAGTACGCCGACATTGAGAGGTAGAGATACGAGGAATAGAATTCGTGCTTCATCTGCTCGTTGAATGCGTCCTGCATCGGCTTGCTCATCATCGGCGAGGTCTCCGGGAGGAAAGGATGGAACGAAGATAGCGGTGGCCGCACGCATCCTGCACGTCGATCTGGACGCCTTTTTCGTCGAAGTGTGCCGGCAGCGACACCCCGAGCTGCGCGGCATCGAGCTGCTCGTAGTCGGGGGGCGGCGGGACAGTCGCGGGGTGGTGCAGTCGGCCTCCTACGCGGCGCGGCGCTTCGGGATCCATGCCGGCATGCCGATCGGGCAGGCGGTGCGGCTGTGCCCGGAGGCTACGTTTTTCCGCGGCTCCTTTCCCCACTATCGCGACGCGTCTCGCGCGGTGCGCGCCGTGCTCCAGCGCTTCTCGCCCACGGTGGTGATGGCCTCGCTGGATGAGGCCTATCTCGATTTCGCCGGCACCGACCGGCTCTATCCGGTGTCGCTGCTGCCGGTCGCCGAGCGGCTGCGGGACGAGGTGCGCCGGGAGACCGGACTCGACTGCAGCATCGGGATCGGACCCAACCGGATGGTCGCGAAGCTGGCCTCGGACAGCGCCAAGCCGCGCGGGCTGATGGAAGTGCGGGCGGGATGGGAGGAGGGCTTTCTCGCCGGCCTTCCGCTCCGGGCCCTTCCCGGCATCGGCCCCAAGACGGCGGCCCGCCTGGCAGAACTGGGGCTGGCCGAGGTGCACCAGGTGCAGGCGATGACGGAGGACGGGCTCGAGCGGCTGCTGGGCGGCGAGGCCCGCGCGCTCAAGCGGCGGGCCCACGGCCACGGCGGCGCCACGCTCCGCGCCGAACGGCTTCCGCGCTCGGTGAGCCGGGAGACCACCCTCTCGCGCGACCTGCGAGATCCGGAAGAGCTGGAGGCGATCCTGGCGCTGCTCACCGCGCGGGTGGCGGGCCAGCTCCGCGAGGAGCAACTGGTGGGAAGGACGGTGACGCTGAAGCTCCGGCACGACGACTTTCATACCGTGACGCGGCGACGGACGCTGGAGACCGCGACCGACCTCGACGGCGAGCTCTACCAGGCGGCTCGGGCGCTCTTCCGCGGTGCATTCGCCGACGTGCGGCGGCGGAACCGCGGGGTGCGGCTCATCGGGGTCGCGGCCAGCAACCTCGGCGTGGCCGCGGAGGCGGACCTCTTCGAGCCCCCCGAGCGGCAGCGGCTGCGGGAGCTTTCCTCCGCGGTGGACAAGGTGCGGGAGAAGTATGGCTTCAGCTCGGTCACGCCGGCGGCCGCGCTCCGCTTCCGCCGCCGCGACGATTGACGGCGGGACGCAGATCCTTGTCCTCGAACCTCAGTCCCACCGTCCCGGCCGCCGTGGTGACATTGGGCCCGAGGTCGCGGAACGTCGCTTCCCCAACCGATCCGCGCGCCCGTACGGTGCTGTTCCCATAGAGCCGGTAGTACCCCACGAACACTCGCCGCCCGCCGGGGCGCACCGCGCAGCCGCAGTCGAGCGCGCCCTCGAGGCCCGCGTTCACCGTCACCCGCAGGTACCCCGAGGTGGCGTTGGTGATCAGCGGCGCGAAATACTCGCTTGCGCCCTGCCGGGTTCCGGCCACGCCCTCCACCGTCCCACGCGGGGCACGGACCACCAGCGATCCCCGCACCTCCTCGCCCATCGGTGTGCTGTCCGCGGAGAGCGGGCGCACCAGCTCCCATTCCGCCACCAGAGTCCGGCCCCGGGCGATCGGCACCGTCGCGGCCGCGCCCGGTGGGACGGTCGCCGCAGCCCCCTGCCCGACGGACAGTCGTACCGGTGCGGCCAGGCGGTTGGTGAAGTGGAGGCGGGGCCGCCCCAGGATCACAATAGCCGCGGCCGCGCCGGCGAGGAGGAGAACCAGGGCGATCGGGAGCAGGCGTCGGGTCAGGGAGGTCACGCGGCCCTCCGGGAGCACTTCATCCCGAGCGCAGCGAGGGACCTACTCAACGCGTTTCCGGGACAGGCGAGCAAGGTCCCCCGCTGCGCTCGGGATGAAGTCACGGGTCTGACTCCGGAACGCTCAGCGGACCGGCAGAAACCCGCCCAACGGATCGCGGCGCTCCTGTCGGGCCGGCTCCGCTGGCGTGCGGCGTGAGCGAGCCGGCGGCGCCGGCGGGGCGACCAGCGCGGCCGAGTCCACCCGTAGCACGACCGATCCGGTGACCGGGTTTCGCCGCTCGTCCAGCGAGTCGATCCGAACGCTCCATCCCTGCGCGTCTGCCACCCACACCGCGCTCGGCTCGTCCAGGGGATAGTAGCCCAACCGTACGGAGTCGCCTGGCGCGACCAGGCAGTCGCAGTTCACGCTGTCGCCTCCGGTGAAGATGGTGGCGGCGAGCGGCCGTCCCGCCCGGTTGATCAGCACCGGCGCGAACCAGACTTCGCCGCCGGTCTCGGCATCCACCACCTCGCGCATCTCGCCGCGCATCCGGTCCGCGCTGATGATTCCCTCCACCGGCATTCCGAGCAGCCTGCCCTGCATCGACGCCGGCTGAACCACCGCCCAGTGCGCCTCCACCGGCCGTCCTCGGGCCACCGGGATGCGCACGCTGTCGCCCGACGCGATCGTGTACCCGCTGTCCTCGAGCGTCAACGCGATCGAGGCCCCAAGACGATTCTCCACTACGAGGGCGGGATCCGGCAGGCTGGCGAGCGCCGCCGCGAAGGTGGCGACGACGGCAGCGATGGCCGCGACTCCGCCGACCACCCACGGCGTCCGACGGCGGCCGCGGCGCGGCGCGGGGAAGGCGTGGGTGGGCGAATCCCGGTCGACGTTGGGCACCGGCGTGGCGCGTGGCGTTTCGACCATCGCTCCGCTAGCGAGCTGCCCCGCCCGCCCGGCGCGGAGCGCGTCCCGGAGCGCGCGGGCGGTAGGATAGCGCTCGTCGGGATGCTTGGCCATACAACGGACCACGACCCGGGAGAGCCACGGTGGAATCCCGTCGCGGGAGAGGGTGGCGAGCGGGACCGGCTCCTGGATGTGCCGCCCCACGATCTCCTGGGAGTCGGCCCCCTCGAAAGGAGGCGCACCGGTCAGCAACTGGAAGAGTACCGCGCCGACTCCGTAGACATCGGTGCGCGCGTCCACCCGGCTGCCGAGCGCCTGCTCGGGACTCATGTAGAGCGGCGTGCCCACGATGAAGCCGCTCTCGGTGAGGTGGGCCGGCCCGTGCAGGTACTTCACGATTCCGAAGTCCACCAGGAGGGGCCGTCCGCTCCCAGACTCGATCAGGATGTTGTCCGGCTTGACGTCCCGGTGCACCAGGCCATGGTCGTGAGCGTGCTGCAGCGCGTCGAGGATCAGCTCCAGCAGCGCGATGGCGCGCTCGGCCGGGAGCGGGCCCTCGGTGCGGAGAAGCTCGGCGAGGGTGGGGCCCTCGAGGTAGGGCATGGCGTAGAAGACCAGACCCTCGCCTTCGCCCACGAAATGGATGGGGACGGTATTGGGGTGACTGAGCCGGGCGATCGCCCGGGCCTCCTGCTTGAAGCGCGAGAGGGTGCCGGGCCCCCAGGGAAGGTCGGCGCGGAGCACCTTCACCGCCAGCCGGCGGTGGAGGTCAGT
Source organism: Gemmatimonadales bacterium (assembly GCA_013813145.1). Lineage (GTDB taxonomy): Bacteria > Gemmatimonadota > Gemmatimonadetes > Gemmatimonadales > GWC2-71-9 > CAVVWJ01. The sequence continues at coordinate 392 of JACCSE010000399.1, read as the reverse complement.
GTCCGCGACCTCGTAGACCTCCGCGAACCCACCCCGGCCCACCAGGCGCATGACCCGGTATTTGTCACCGAGAGCCCGGCCGAGACGCGCTGCGCCGGCCTCGTCCACGCCGCGGGGCGACGCGGCCGGGCGCTCGCTGGAGAGCAGGGCGAGACTGCCCGGACCGCAGCGCGGGCAATGGGTGGTCCCCTCCGGCAGCGGGGCGAGGCAGGACGAGCAGACGAGCAGGGTCACGGCATCTCCCGGGCGGGCTTCCGTGGGTAGAGTGAAGAGTAACTTGGCGCGGAGGGATTCGCCGTTGCTGCCGGCGTCGACCGGAGTTCCAGCGTCATCCTGAGTTCCAGCGTCATCCTGAGTTCCAGCGTCATCCTGAGTTCCAGCGTCATCCTGAG
>JACCSE010000396.1 GCA_013813145.1 Gemmatimonadales bacterium | reverse complement strand
TCCTCGTCCACGTACACGGCGACCGAGTAGGCCTGACCGTCGCTGCCGCCGAAGGCGGCCGCCCGATCGTGCTTCCGCATGTAGCCGCCCAGCGTGAACTCGCTCACCGTTTCGGCACCGATTCCCGAACCACGTTTCCCAGGAGAAAGGCGATGTTGGCGGGACGCTCCGCCAGCCGCCGCATGAGGTAAGGATACCACTGGGTCCCGAAGGGGATGTAGACCCGCAGGTGGAAGCCGGCCTGGCGCAGCCGTTCCTGAAGGTCGCGACGGACCCCATAGAGCATCTGGAACTCGAACCGGTCGCTGCCGATGCTCTCGCGGCCGGCGAACTCGCGGGCCTGCGCGATGATCGATTCGTCGTGGGTGGCAAGCCCGGGATAGTTCCCGCTCTGCATGAGCCGATGCATGAGCTGCACGTAGTTCCGGTCCACGTCGGCCTTGTCCGGAAATGCCACCGACGGGGGCTCCAGGTAGGCGCCCTTGCAGAGACGCACCCGGGCCCTGAGGGCGATGAGCTCCTCGACGTCCCGCTCCGACCGGCGAAGCATCGACTGGATGACGACACCGCAATGCTCGCCGTAGCCGGGGAGGAGCCGCCGGGAGAAGAAATCCAGGGTCCGCTGAGTGTAGTCCGACCCCTCCATGTCCAGCCGCACGAAACCGCGGAGCGCCTTCGCCTTGTCCAGGATGGCGACCATGTTGCGGTGACAGAGGTCCTCGCCGATGTCGAGGCCCATCTGGGTGAGCTTCACCGAGACGTTGACCTCGACGCCGCTCTCGGCCATGCGGTCGAGCATCCTGAGGTACTGGTCGCGGGCGGCCGCGGCCTCCGCCTCGGCGCTCACGCTCTCGCCCAGCAGGTCGAGCGACGCGGTGATCCCCCGGCGGCTCAGCTCGCGGGCGGCCGCGACACCAGTCTCGATCGTCTCACCCGCCACGAAGCGGGAGGCGAACTTCCGCGCGAGCCCGTTCCGGCGCACGAAGTTGAAGATCCCCTGCCGCTCGGACAGCCACAGCAGTCCCTGTCGCATGATCACGATCCACCCCATGGGAGAGCAAAGCCGGCACCACGCCGGCCGGCAAAGCGCTCCGAAGCTAGCCCGGCGTGGAGCGGGAACCTAGGGGTTTCGCTGGCGGTGCATCTTTATGCATCGTACGGATCGGCTTGGAGTTAGGCGATGTTTCACCACAGAGATGCCTGCTTCACCCGCGCAGATGGCGTGTGACTTCGATCACGATACGCCGACGCTATAATCGGGTATGATCGCGTGAGTTCCGGCATCCATCTGGGCGGACACGATGAGCACACGGCAGCGGTCGAAGAGACTGGCGGGCAGGGGTGCGGGAAAACAGCGGAGAAAGAGTAAGCTGATCCCGGCCGAGGCCCAAGACGGGGCGGAGGCCGCGGAAGCGGCCGGGCTGCGGTACGTGAGCGACGCCCGGCCGGGCATTCGCCGGAAGCGAGCGGGCAAGGGGTTTTCCTACGTCACGCCCGACGGGAAGACCGTCAAGGATGCTCGCACCCTTGCAAGGATCCGCGCACTGGCCATCCCGCCGGCCTACACTGACGTCTGGATCTGTGCCGACCCCAGCGGACATATCCAAGCCACCGGCCGCGACGCGAGGGCCCGCAAGCAGTACCGCTACCATCCGAAGTGGCGCGAGGTCCGCGACGAGACCAAGTTCGGCCGTATGCTCGCTTCAGCGAGGTACTGCCGACGATCCGCAAGCGGGTCGAGCAGGATCTCACCCGATCCGGCCTGCCCCGCGAGAAAGTGCTCGCGACGGTCGTACGGCTCCTCGAATGCACCGGCATTCGGGTGGGCAACGACGAGTACGCCAGGAGCAATCGCTCCTTTGGGCTCACTACGCTCCGCGACGGGCACGTCGAGGTCTCAGGCTCGACCATGCGGTTCCACTTCCGGGGCAAGAGCGGCAAGACCCACAGCGTCGCGCTGAGCGACCGGCGGCTGGCCCGCATCGTGGGACGCTGCCAGGCGCTGCCGGGCGAGGACCTCTTCCAGTACGAGGACGATGAGGGCAACGGGCAGACCATCGGATCGGGCGACGTGAACGAATATCTGCGGGATATCAGCGGGCAGGAGTTCACTGCCAAGGATTTTCGCACTTGGTCCACCGTCCTCGCTGTGGCGGAGCTCCAGGAGCTGGGACCGGCCGCCGGCGAGCGGGAGGCCAAATCCGCCATTCTCAAGGCGATCGACAGCGTCGCCGAGCGGCTCAACAACACCCGGGCGGTCTGCCGCAAGTACTACGTCCATCCCACCGTCTTCGAGACCTACACCGCTGGCACCATGCTGGAAACCCTGGGAAACGGCAACCGACCGGCGGCCGCAGCCGCCTCGGGCCTGTCGAACGATGAGCGGGCGGTGGTCCGCCTGCTCACGCGGAAGGTATGAAGCGGTAACGAGCCTCGATCAGCGCGAAGAGGCCGTAGGCCACCAGCCCCAACGCCACCGTGCCGAGCAGCCAGTCCGAGGCGGGCTGCCGCTGCAGCGCCCGGAGGACGTCTTCGATACCGCCGGCCCGCTCCGGGTCGAGGACCCGCGCCGCGCGGATCACCAGCGCTCCGGCGATCGCAAGTACCAGCCCCCGCACTCCCAAGCCGAATCGGCCCAGGCGGATCTGCCAGCGATTCTTCACCGGGTCGAGGGCGCGGAGCTGCCAGTCGCGCCGGACATTTCCCCGGAGGCCTCGCCAGATCTGGATGACGCCCAGCACCACGACGACCACCCCGGCCAAGCCAACGACCCACACTCCGTGCGGTGCGCGAAACAGCCGGCCGATCAAGGCTTCCACGCCGCCTCCGACGAACCCCGGCAGGCCGGCCGCGAGGCACACCGCCTCGGCCGTGAGGGCGCCGTGGGCGGCTCCAGTGATGAGTTGCCCAGCACGGTTGACCAGGCCGACGAAGCTGGTGCCGTTCCCGTCGGGGTCCACGAACGCCTGAACGAAGAGCCAGAGGGTGTATGCGGCGAGTCCAAAGGCAAGGAGCGCGAGGATGGCGCGGCCGAGCGGTTGATCCAGCAGGAGGTGGAGCACGCCGCGGGAGCCGGTGAGCGCGCCGCCCAGGTTCAGGGCTACGCCGGTCGCCAGCAGCCCGATGATGAGATAGATGACGGCCTTCGCGAGGATCCCCACGCGGGACAGGCGCTCGATCCAGGGGCTGGTGGGCGACATGCCCGTAGTGTCGGCGAACCGCCGGTCCCCCGCTGTGCGCGGGCGCACGGGTCATGGGGGAAACTCAGTAGGGGTTGGGTGTCCCTCCGGAGCCGCCGCCGCCACTACCGCCACCCGCACCGCCGTCACCGTCCAAACCTCCGGCCGCGGCGACGTTCACGACGCCGCTCATGACCGCCTCGCCATGTATGGTGCAGTGGTAGGGGTAGGCACCTGCGTCGGAGAAGGTACGCTGAAAGGTGCCCGAGCTCTGGGTCGCTGATCCCGGCGCGTCGTCGTCGAACGTGACGTTGTGATCAACGGCGCCTGCGGCCCACGCCCAGACTACCGGCGCGCCCGCACTGGCGTTGAACGCGGTCGGATTGAAAAAATTGTTCCCAACGATAATGTCGCCTTCGGGAGGGTTGGGCTCCGACGGCCCGTCGTCCCCCGAGCAGGCGAGCACTCCGAACGCAACGGCGACGAGGGGGAGGTAGTAGCGCATGGCTGCATATGTACAGCATGAGAAGCAAACCGTCTTGGAACGGGGAAGCCGACTTGTACCGGCGTAGTCGGGAGGGCCGTGTTGTGGGGGTGGTTCCTCCCCGAAACGTCACCATCTTACAGACGGCAGTCTCGTAACGAAATACTCAGCGACCGGAACCCCATGGTCCGCAAACGGCAAGCCCCGCCGGGCCCCATAAAGCTCAGAACCGCCCACGTCTCGGGGTTCACCCTGACCGAAGGGATCCACTCCGCGGGCAGCGATCTTCCCTGGCACACCCACGACGGCCCCACCATCTGCTTCGTGCTCCGCGGCGCGTTCACCGAAGTCTCGGCCGGCGAGACCCTGGCCTGCACCCCGGCCACGCTCAAGGTCACACCTGCCGGCGAGCGTCACTGCGATCGGTTCGACCGAGGCGACGCCCGCGGTCTCCTGATCGAGGCCGACCGCGCTCGCGCCGAGGCGCTCCGGCCCCACGCGGCTGTGCTGGACCAGCATGTAGTCTTCCATGGCGGCCTGCCGGCGGCGATCGCGCGCCGGATCTATCAGGAGTTCCGTGGCATGGACGACGCGGCGCCACTGGCCATCGAGGGGTTGCTGCTCGAGCTGCTCGCGGCCGCGACCCGGCGGAGCAACGGGAGCGGCGCGGAGCGCGGCCGGCCGGCCTGGGTGTTTCAGGCCCGGGACCTGCTGCATGCCGACCTCGCGGCGCGCCGCACGCTGGGCGATCTGGCGGCGGCGGTGGGCGTTCATCCCGTCACCCTGGCCCGGACCTTCCGGGCAAGCTTCGGGTGCAGCGTCGGCGAGTACCTCCGCCGACTTCGTATCGAACGCGCCGCGGCGCAGCTCGGCGGGTCGGAGACTCCACTCGCCGCGATCGCATTCGCGGCCGGCTTCGCCGACCAGAGCCACTTCTCCAATCTGTTCCGGCGCGAAACCGGGATGTCTCCCTCGGCATATCGGCGGGCGGTGCGGGCGGGGTAGCCGCACCGAAAAACCCTGGCCCGTAGGGGTGGCGTCAGGCCAGCCGCATCCGCTCCAGCAGTCGCGCGAACCTCGGGTCCCCCCGCAACCCGTCCAGCCGCGGCTCCACCCGCAGGTACGCCAGCCACCCGCGCCGATCCTGGTAGGCCCGGTCCAACCACTCGAACGCCTCGTCGCTCTCCCCCAAGGCGGCATGCAGCGTCACGAACGCGACCGGCGAAACGTAGCGCTCCCGCGACTCAGCCCGGAGACCCTCGAGCACTGCCCGAGCCTCGCCCGATCGACCCCTGAGCGCAGCCACCACGCCCAGGTCGGCGGTGGATAGTGCCGGAGTGTCGGAGGAGCTCACCGCCTCGCGGAAGGCGGCCGCGGCCTCATCGTACTTCCCGAGCTGAAGGTAGGTCAGGCCCAGCAGCCGGTGGTTCTCTTCCGCCGTGGGGTTCATCTCCACCGCCCGGCGCAGGTGCTCCAGGGAGGCCTCGCTCTCCCGCGCGTAGTAGTGCAGCCAGCCCATGCTGCGGCGGATGGAGACCGAGGCCGGATCGAGCTCGACCGCGCGGCGCCCTTCCCCGAGAGCTGCCGCCGTGTGTCCCATGGCGACCAGGAACCAGGAGTGCCACTGCCGCGCGACGGAGTAGCCGGGGTTGAGCCGGATGGCGCGGTCGAACTCGCGGGCGGCGGCGGGCCAGTCCCAATCGTAGATGAACGAGACCCAGGCCAGCGAGGTGTGCGCCTCCGCGAGACTGTCGTCCAGGTCCAGCGCCTGCCGCGCCATCGCGCGGGCCCGCTCCATGCCTTCCTGGACCGGAAGCCCGCGGTAGTCCACCTGAAGCGCGTAGGAGTCGGCCAGCCCGGTGTAGGCGAGGGCGTACCCGGCGTCTTCCGCGATCGCCTGCTCGAAGTACTTGATCCCCTCCGCGATGGCCGCCTGGGTGCGCCGGTTCCACCAGTACCTGCCCTTCAGGTACAGATGATAGGCGTGAAGATTGGCGGTATAGCGGACCGACGGCGCGTCGCCCAGATCGCGAAGGAGCGTCGCCCGCAGAGTGCTCACGATGGTGCTCGCGATCTCGTCCTGGATCGCCAGCACGTCCGCCAGCTCACGGTCGTACCGCTCCGACCAGAGGGTGCGGCCGTCGGCGACGCCGGTGAGCTGGACGGTGATCCGGAGCCGGTTACCGGAGCGGCGCACCGTGCCCTCGAGCATCGCCGAGACGTTGAGCCTGGCGCCGAGGTCCCGCACGTCTGCCCGAAGGCCCTTGAGCGCGAAGACCGAGGTACGGGAGGCGACGTGCAGCCCTTCCACCTTGCTCAGCGCGATGATCAGCTCGTCGGTAATCCCATCGCTCAGGTATTCGTTCTCCGCATCGGCACTCGCGTTCACGAAAGGAAGCACCGCGATGGTGCGCGCTTCGCGGACGGTGCCGGCCCCCGCGGCCGGAATGATCTCGGGCACCGGTGCCACGAGCGCCTCGTTGAACTCCGCGATCGAGCCGAACCGGTCGTCGGGCGACTTGGCGAGCGCCCTGGCGAGCGCGCGCTCGAGCGCGGCCGGAACATTGGGCCGCCGAACCCGAACCGAGGCCGGCGCCTCGATCGCGTGCCGGGCCATGGTGGCACGGGCACCGGTGCCCGCGAACGGCGGCTCCCCCGCCAGCATCTCGTAGAGCACGCAGGCCAGGCTGTACTGGTCGCTCCGGCCGTCGAGCGTCGGCTCGGCGCTGGCCTGCTCCGGGCTCATGTACGCTGGCGTGCCTACCGCGAAGCCGCTGTCGGTGACGTAGGCGCCTTCCCAGCCGGCGGCGGACAGCGCGGTGGCCACGCCGAAGTCGGCCACCACCGGCTCGCCCTCGTGGAGCAGGATGTTTTCCGGCTTGATGTCCCGGTGCACTACGCCGTGGCGGTGGGCGTAGCCGAGGGCGGCGGAGACGGCTCGCACGATCCGGAGCGCCACGTCGATGGGGAGCTGGCCTTCCCGGGCGAGCCGGTCGCGGAGCGTCTCGCAGCCGGCGTACGGCATGACGAAGTAGAGCAGCCCGTCGCACTCACCCGAGTCGTGGAGCGGGAGGATCTGGGGATGGGCGAGCCGCGCCGCGATGCGTATCTCACGGAGAAAGCGCTGCGGCTCGTAGCCCCCGCCCGGTGCCGGGCGGAGCACTTTCATGGCGACATTGCGGCCGTGCTTGAGGTCCTGGGCCAGGAATACCGTCGCGGTGCCGCCGCGCCCGATCTCCTCCATGATCCGGTAGCGGTCGGCGATGGCGCTGAGACGGTCGGCGATGTCGGGCATCGCTGGAAGGGTACTGGGGCGGCACCTGAACACAAGCCGGAATGCCGGCTCAGCGCTTGACGTAGCGGCCGTCGAACGCGACGGTCCACGTGGCACCCCGGTCCTTCGACGTCTCCCAGAGCTGGCGCACCCGGCCGGGCGCCGTCATCCGCCAGACGACGCGGTTCAGCACCGGCGCCCCGGTCGAGTCGCGGCTTTCTCCCGCGAGCGTCATCCGGTCGCCGGCGAAATCGCCCTCGAGCTGCAGCAGGTTGCCCTGACTGTCCACCCAGGTCTGGTGCCAGAGCTTCCGCGACCGGTCGTAGACGTTGTAGCTGTAACCGGTGCCGCCGGCCGCGCCGCTCCAGCTCTCCTGCAACGCGCATCCGCCCAGGATCGGCTCGATCCGATTGGTCCCCGCCTTGGAGCCGTCGGGGAGCTGCACCTTCCACTGGCCGATCCAGAAGTCGAACTAATGGTGCTCGGGGGCGGAGCAGGGGTCGGCTCGGGGTGAGGATGCCTGCGCCAGGGCGGGCGTGGCAGGGAGCAGCAGCAACAGGGCGAACCGGAAGCGGTACATGGGGGCGTCCTGGGAAGGGTGAAGATCAGGCCAGCTATCTCATCCCCTGCACCCTACGGTGACGCCCTCCCGGAAAGTTCCGCCACGAAGCGGCCGACCGCGCCGTAGTATGCCGCGGAGTCCACCTCGAACGCGTCGCCATGGCCCCCGGCGAGCGCGACGAATCGCTTGGGAGGCGGGGCGGCCTCGAACAGCCGTCGCCCGTGCCCGATCGGCACGACGTCATCATCCTTGGCATGGAGGAAGAGCTTGGGCAGGGTGAGGGCGCCGATCCGGTCGATCGAGGCGTACCGGCTCGCGGCGATCCAGCGCACCGGTACGAAGCGGTAGATCTCCTGGGCCCGCTCTGTCACGGACGTCAGCGCACCGTCGAGGATCAGCCCCGCCGCCGGAGCGCCGCCGGCCAGCTCGACCGCTACCGCGGAGCCGAGCGAATGCCCGAAGATGAAAATCCGCTCGGGCGGAACGCCGAGGGAATCGCGGAGGAAGCGATAGGCTGCGTGGGCATCGCGGTAGAGCCCCGACTCGCTCGGCGCGCCCTCGCTCTCGCCGTAGCCGCGGTAATCGAAGGCCAGCAGGTTGAGGCCGAGGGCGCGGAGGCCTGCGTAGTGGAACGGCCGGCCCGCATCCGAGATGTTGCCTCCGTTCCCGTGGCAGATGAGGAGCCAGGGCGCTCGGGCCCCCTCCGTCCGAATGACCCAGGCGACGAGCTCGAGCCCATCCTCGGTGGAGATTTCGGCGCGCTCCACCGGGAGCTGCAGCTCGGGCGGCGGCGGGACCAGCGAGCGGCCCGGCCCCGGGGCGTAGAGCAGGCGGGATTCGCTCAGGCGGAGCAGGACGAGCAGCCCGAGATAGCTGCCGATCAATGCGATGACGAGCGCAGCCAGCATCCGCGCCACGTTTCGGCTCAGGCGGGGTAGTACCGGCCCCCCT
>JACCSE010000393.1 GCA_013813145.1 Gemmatimonadales bacterium | reverse complement strand
GGGGGGGCGCCTCCTCCCGCGGGGCGGCCGGCGCGAACGCGGTCACACCATGTAGTTGGTCGGAGGGTTCTCCAACTGCATGATCGGCCGAGCGAGCCGGAACGGGGAGAGATCCCGAGCCGTGCGTCCGTCGATGGCCAGCTCGCTGAGAATCCGGCCGACCAGCGAGGCGAACTTGAATCCGTGACCTCCACCGATGGCAACGGCGATCTCGGGCCGTCCGGGCACGGTGTCGATGACGAAGTCGCGGTCCGGGGTGAGGGTATAGAGACAGGTCTTGGTATAAATGACCGGCCCCAGCGCCGACGGCAGATACCGCTCGAGGAAGCGAAGCACCCGGTCCCGGGCCGGCTGGTCCACATCGAAGGTGCGGGTGTCGGCGGTGACCTCCTGCCCGCCCGCGTCCTGGCCGACCTTCGGTCCCGGCTCGCCGAAAGCGGGAAAGCCGTAGAAGCAGGGCTCGTCCATCCAGATCCAGATGGGAAAACGGTCGGGCTGAAAGTCGGCCAGGCGGGGCGAGGCGAAGTAGGTCACCTGCTCCTTGGTGACCCGGAGCGGCAGCCGGATCTCGAGCTGCTCCAGCGCCCGGTTGGACCATGCCCCGGCGGCGATCACCAGCCGGCGCCCGCGATAGGCCGCGCCGCCGGCGACGACCTCGACCTCGCCGTTCAGGTGGCGGATCGACTCGACCGGCGTGCGGTCGAGCAGGGTGGCGCCATGTTCCCGGGCCATACGGACGTGAGCGGCGTTGCCGCGGGCCGCCATCGCGATCCCGCTCTGCTCCTGGAACAGGCCGTGGATGTTGTCGGTGAGACGCCACTGGGGCCAGCGGCGCATGATCTCACCGGCATCGAGCCGCTCGTACCGCACACCGGCGGCGTCCATGCTGTCGGCATAGCTGCTGAGCGGGATGGCGCTCACCCGGGGACCGAGGTCCAACCCGCCAGTCCGGAGGACTAGCTGCTCGCCCGAGTCCCGCTCCAGCTCGGCCCAGGCGGCAAAGGCGTGCTTGGCCAGCTCGACGTAGTGCGTGGCATGGTAGGAAAGCCGGATGATGCGTGAATGGTCCTGCGATTCCCCCCGCACGTGCCCCAACTCGAACTGCTCCAGCCCCAGCACCTCCGTCCCGGCCCGTCGCGCCAGCCAATACGCCGCCGCGCTCCCGAATCCGCCGAGACCGAGGACGATGTATTCGTAGTCTTGCTTCATCCATTCCTCTTGCAGAGGCGGGTCGGGCCACCTGTCACGCGCTCAGAGTGACAGGTGGCCCATTCCCAGCTTCTCCGCCACGTACCGCCGTATATCCAGGCTCCAGCTTTCCATCGGCGCGTAGTAGCCGGTCTGGAACACACGCGAGCTCATGCCCCGCTGGACCGATTCGCAGATGGCCCAGTCCTGCCGGTTCACCAGGTCCAGAACTCCACGGCGTCGGACGGGTCGAACCCGGGCTGGGCGATCTCGGCCGGATGGAAAAGGAACTCGCAGACGATGGTGGTGCGGGCAGGGCCCTGCGGCTGGAGATAGAAAGCGGCGACGTGGTCGGCGGACAGACTGAGCAGCAGATTGGGGTAGATCAGCTCGCCCTTGTGCCGGAGCCGCTCGTCCTCGTCGAGTCCGTCGAACGGAGCGCGATTGGTGGTGCCGCTCGCGGTGAAGGTCCAGGCGCCTTCGCGGTGCGGGATCCCCCGCTCCCAGTCGAGGTCGGCCCCGACCCGCTCCTTGAAGGCCGGCACCAGCCGGCAGAGCTCCGGGTGCACCGGCGCGCAGTGGTAGCACTCGTTGTAGTTCTCCAGCACCACCTTCCAGTTGGCCTGGACGTCGTAGCTGATCCGCCGCGCGACTCGGAGGCCGGCCAGCGGGTAGCGCTGGAGCCGCTCGGCCGCGCCGCCGAGCTGGGCCGCCAGGGTGTGCCCTCCCGCGGATGCCTCCGCCGGCGAAAGATTGAGGAAGAGGAACCCGCCCCAACTCTCCACCCCCACCGGATGCAGCGAGAGCTCGGCCTTAGTCGGTCCTTCCAC
>JACCSE010000371.1 GCA_013813145.1 Gemmatimonadales bacterium | reverse complement strand
TCCACGACGCCATACCCCAGCACCGCCGTGCCCGGATCGATGCCGAGCACCCTCACCGGTGCACGCTCAGGTCCCGGCCTCGGCCAGTTGCGCGGCGTCGATATCGAAATTGGAGAACACCTTGGAGACGTCGTCCAGCTCCTCCAGGACTTCCACCAGTCGGATGATCCGCTCGGCGTCGGCGCCCTCCACCTTGACCGTGTTCCGGGGCACCATGGCCAGCTCGGCGGAATCGAGCTCGATGTTCCGGGCGCGGAGCGCATCCTGCACCGCGTGATAGGTGGGAGGGGCCGTCGTGACCACGAACTGATCTCCCTCCCGCCCGAAGTCCTCGGCTCCGGCCTCGAGCGCGGCCTCCAGCGTCGCGTCCTCATCGTGCCGGGTGGCGTCGAGATAGATCTGGCCTTTGCGGTCGAACATCCAGGCGACCGAATTGCTGGCGCCGAGGTTTCCGCCGTTCCGGCTGAAGGCATGCCGGATCTCCGCCACCGTGCGGTTGGCGTTGTCGGTCGTCGCCTCGATGAAGATGGCGGCGCCGCCGGGCCCATAGCCTTCATAGGTCAACTCCTCGTAGACGCTTCCCTCCAGCTCGCCGGTGCCCTTCTTGATGGCCCGGTCGATGTTGTCGTTCGGCATGTTGACCGCCTTGGCCGCATCGATGGCGGTGCGGAGGCGCGGGTTGCCCCCGGGGTCGCCGCCGCCGCTCTTGGCGGCCACGGTGATCTCGCGGATGACCTTGGTCCAGGAGGAAGCCCGCCGGGCGTCGGTCACGGCCTTTTTGCGTTTGATCTGCTTCCACTTGCTATGGCCGGCCATGGCCGAACTCCTTGGCGCTGACGAGGTTTGGGTGGGCGCATGCGGCGGGCGAGTGGGGCCGGGGCGCACGCGGAAACATAAGTGGGACAGCCGCTTGCAGCAATCGAAGGAGCCGGCGCCAGGCTTGACCCCGCGGCTTCCGCCCGCTAGTGTCCCCGGTCTATGATCCAGCTCAGAATCCCCTCGGTCTTAAGTCTGGCGCTGGTCTCACTGGCGCTCGCCGGCTGCGGCGAGCGCCCGCCCGAGCCGCCCAAGATGTCGGAGGCGTTTCCCAACCTGCCGCTCCCGCCACAGGCCACCTTCGTCTCCCGCGCGGGTGGGTCCGGAGCCCTCCAGCTGACGGTGATGTCGCCCCGGCCGAGGAAGGAGGTCGAGAGCTACTATCGCGAGGTGCTCTCGCGGGGCGGTTGGCGCCTGGTCAACGAGGCCAAGGGTGCCGACGGCGCGCTGGTGCTGCTCGCCGAGCAGGACGGGCCGCCGCTCTGGGTAAGCATCCGCGCCACCAATGACGGCGCGGCTACGATAGTGGATCTGGCCGGCGCCATCCTGGAGCGGCGGGACACCGCCACCGCGGCAGCGAAGCCGACCTCTTGAGGTCTCAGGGGTCGAGCATGTCCTCGAAGCGCAGATAGCGCGCATAGAAGAACAGGTCCACGAACCCGGTGGCACCGTTCCGGTTCTTGGCCACGATGAGCTCCGTCGCTCCCTCCACGCCCTGGCCCGGCCGGTACATCTCCTCTCGATAGATCGCCAGCACCACGTCGGCATTCTGCTTGATCGCGCCGAGCGCGCCGAGGTCGTCGAGAGTCGGGCGCGGATCGCCCCGCTCTCTCCGATGCCGTGGCAGCTGGGCCAGGGCCAGCACCGTGAGGTTTCGCGCTACCGCGAGCCCCTTGAGCGCCCGGACGGCGAGCGCGATCCGTTGGTCCAGTCGCGCCGCGGGCCGGGGTGAGGGCATGAGTTGGAGCGAGTCCACCACCACGAGCGCACGAGGTGGGATGACGTCGAGCGCCTCCCTCACCTCGTCGAAGTCTGCGCCGAGCAGCGGGCGCACCATGAGCGGGGTGTCGCGAAGCCGGAGCGCGGCGGCCCCGACCGCGGCCCGGGTCTCCGGGTCGATCCGGCCCTGCCGCAGGTCGTCCACCGAGGCCTTTCCTTCCATTGCGAGCGCCCGCTCCAGCACTCGCTCCGGGCTCATCTCGCCGGAGAGAAAGAGCGTCTGGATCCCGGCCTGGACCGCGCGGACCGCGATCGCGAGACCGAGCGCCGACTTCCCGCTGCCCACGTCGCCCGCGAGGAGACCAAGTCCTGACGCCGGAGCCCGCCACCCAGCATCCGATCCAGGGAAGGGAAGCCGCTCGGTATCGTGTCAGGCCCGGGCGTGCCCGCCGGAGTTTCATCGATACGCCCGACCAGCGACTCGGGCGGCGTTTCGTCATCCCTCGTGGTCAATCTGGCCTCCGCCGGTCTACTTCGTTCGAGTACCTGCGGCTATTCACCACGAAGAGCACGAAGGGTTCACCACCACCATCTCGGTCCCGATCTCTTCTGGAGCGGAATGAGACGAATGGTGACTGGATGAGGAGCCCTCTGTGGCCTTCGTGCCTTGGTGGCGAATAGCCGCAGGTACTCAGTTCCGCAGGCACTCAGCCCCGCTCCCCACGGAACGCGGCCCGTGCGGCTCGCGCGGCCTGCGCCAGCGCGTCTCCGGCCTCGGCGCCGCCCGACTCGCGCGCGGGGGCCACGAGCTGGCTCAGTACCTGGACGGCGGTCTCCGGCCGGGCCTCGCGGAGTTGGCTCATGGCCGCGGCCAGGGCGCGCCGGAGCGGCGGCGGCATGGTAAGGCTGGAGAGACGCTGCTCCAGCGCCTGGAGCCGCCGGTGGTGGGCTCGTTCGGCGGGGGGTGAATCGCGGAGGAGATCCTGCGCCACGCGGACCGTAAGCCAGAGCGCAAAGATCCCTTCCCGCCGCGGGCCTCGCCCGGTCCGTGGCAGAAGGCTGAGCAGCGCGATCGCGGCCGGGTCCCAGCCGCTCACGCGAGCACGGAGTGGAGGGCGGCGTACACCGCATCCGGCGCGGTCTGCCGCATGCAGTGGTGGTGACCCAGCGGGCACCGGGCTCCACCTTGCGAGCTGCACGGCCGGCAGCCGAGTGCCCGCTCCACCACCGCGGAGCGCTCGCTGCGGTAGGGGAAGAATCCGAACTCGCGCACGGTCGGACCGAAGATGGCGACGACGGGCGTGCCAACCCCGGTGGCCATGTGCATGACGCCGGTGTCGCCGGAGACGAGCGCCGCCGACCGCTCGATGACCGCGCCGGTTTCCTGGAGCGCCAGCATGCCCGCCAGGCTGACCGAACCCGGCGCGGCGGAAGAGGCGATCCATTCCGCCAGGGCTACGTCGTCCGGCCCGCCCAGCACGACGATGTCGGCACCGGTCTCCCTGAGCCGTCTGGCCAGCTCCAGCCAGTAGAGCGGCGGCCACCGCTTGGTGGCGTGGGCAGCGCCCGGAGCGATCGCCACGAGGGCGGATCCGTTGCCGATACCGAGGTGGCTGAGCCGGGCCGCGGCGCGCTCACCGGCCTGGGGGGATAGGAAGAACTCCGGGGGTGAGCCGTCCGGCTCCACGTCCAGCCCGGCTGCCGCCTCGAAGTACCGCTCCGCCATGGGCCTGGTGTCAGGGTACAAGTTGCGTTTGGTGAGAATGAGGGCGGCCCGGGCGAGGCGGTTCTTCGAAAAGCTGCTCCAGGGACCAGGCGCCAGCCGGCGCAGCGCCAGCGTGCGCAAGTTGCCGTGCAGGTCGAGCAAGTGGGTGTACTCGACGCTCCGGATCAGCTTCGCCACCTCGCGCAGCGCCTGGTCCGGATCCATGCCGAACACTTCGTTGACGTTCGGGTTGTCGCTCAGCAGCGGGACGTACCGCTCCTTCGTCAGCACCGCGATCCGCGCCCCCGGATGTCGCGTTCGAAGCGCCCGCAGCAGCGGTGTGGTGAGGAGAATGTCGCCGATGGCGCTGAACCGCACGGCCAGAATATCGGGCGCGAGATGATCGAGACCGAGGCTCACGGCGGGGAATGTATTGCGGGGGGGCGGACGCGGTAGGGCGGGATGGCGGTAGGGCGACCGAGCGGGTACCTCATCCCGAGGGAGCACAGCGACCGAGGGACCTACTCGCCCGGGGTTCGAGGTACTCGCTCGTTCAATCTACCGCCGACCCCCCCCCCCCCCCCCCCCCCC
>JACCSE010000363.1 GCA_013813145.1 Gemmatimonadales bacterium | reverse complement strand
GGCGATCCGTTCCGGATCTCCGAGCAGACTCCGTTCACCGCCGTCATGGCGCCCGCGGCTGCCGTATTGCTCCGCGCCCTCCTGGCTTTCGCGATACCGATCTGGTCCGCCACCCGTCGGCTGGTCGCCGTAGGCTTCGCGGTATGAGGTTCTCTCCTGGGTCGCTGTCGTCATCGTCTCGCTCCTTCGCAGACTTATGGGTTCCCCCGCGGGCGCCCGGGGCGTTCGCGGCTCTCGTGATCGAAGAGGACGGGAGGACGGCTTGCAGGCAGGGCACCACGACGATCACGGCCGGACACGGGCGATTGTGCCGCTCTTCCGCATGGATGGTGCAGGGACGCCGTGCCGGCCGTCAGAGTCGTGGGCTCGCGGATCCGACGAGCGAGCGACCGCCTGCGGTTGGCTGGCTCTCGCGCCGAGCGAATTCCGGTGAACGCGTGAGTGTTAGCTTTCGGAGGGTCGGGAGGCTGTGAGCGGGGTCACGGAGCGGAACTTCCAGCTCAACGCGCTGATACGATTATGATCTTCGTCGGGCTAAGAGTGTCGTTCCGCCACCGCCGCGCAACGCCCGCTCGGATAACCACGCTGTCCCCGCATTCGAGTAGCTGTTCCGTGGTCTCCAGGGTCAGCACCGCGCTGCCTGCCAGCAGCAGCGCGAACTCTTCACGAGGGGACGTGAACGCACGGGTGCCGCTCGTGCTTCCCGGCTCGAGGGTCACCAGAATCGGATCCAGCCGGGCCCCGGGCCGGTCCGCCGCAAGAGCCTCGATTCGCGCACGCGACCACTTGCTGTCCAGCCGCACCCGCTGCGCCACCCGCACCACCGCTGGAGAAGCGTTCCCTTCCGCGGTCTGAAAGAACTGACTGAGGGTCACACCCAACGCCGCGGCAATACGCTCCATTGAGGCGATAGGGAGAAGCCTGCCCGTTCTCTACCTGGGATAGAAAGCTGGCGGAAAATCCGGTCCGTTCCGCCAGCGCGCGGAGCGAGAGCTGTTGTTCCTCCCGCAGCCGCCGCATCGATTCCCCGAGATTGGCGTCGGGCATAGACGGAGCAAGCTCCCCGTGGAGTGAAGTGGCGCTGAACAGTTCGTAAAGTGGTAACCGATGGCACCGTCATATGATGCAGGTACAGCTTCGCTCAACGTATTAAGCATGCGGCCGTCCGGCGCATGGTGCCAGAGGAGGTGCCGGTTGGGGACCGTCCGTCCGTGGAAAACGAGGGCCCGGCCGCACACGGCACCCGTGACGGCCGCCGTTGTGGGACCGTGCGCTCCGCGCCACATTCGCTCCTACTGACGTTCATTGCACCGAAGTGATCTCACCCGGGAGGCCGACGCATGGACGAGCAGCGGACGGGGGGCAGCTTGGCGCTGGTCATCGAGGACGATCCGGAGGCCCGCCGCTCGGCTCGGGCGCTGCTGGAGGCCCGAGGCTACGACGTCGTGCATGCGTCCAACGGCTTGGCCGGCCTCGAGCTGATTCAGCGGCTACCGGAGAGCTTTCGCCTGGTGCTTACTGAGCTCGACCTGCAGGGCCTGCCCGGGCCTGCCCTGATCGAGGCGCTGAGGCTCTTCCGGCCGGACCTGCCGGTGCTATGCGTCAGTGGCCGCCGCTCGGCGGTACTCGCAGGGGGCTGCCTCGAGAAACCACTGCGGGCGGAGGAGCTGGACGTACAGCTGGGCGCCTTGCAGGGTGGAATGGCTGCGCGGTGGGACACCTCGGCCGTGATCGCCGACGAGCAGGCCATCGCCCGGGCGAAAGCCCGCTACGCCTTGGCCGGCGATCTGGTGGAAGCTGCGCTGGAGTTGGCGCGAGGCGCTCCAGGGGACGAGTAACCGGAGGCGATTACGCCTTGCGGGGCTGGTCCGCGCTGTGGGGCTCCCCGTTGCGCTTCTTTGAACCGTGCACCGCGGTCGCCACCGCCTTGAGGAGATCTTCGCGCGTGAAGGGCTTCGCCAGGAAAAGGACCTGCAGGTCGCGGAGCCCTTCTCGGGCCAGCACTTCGGCCGGGAAGGCGGACATGAATACCACACCCGTCCCCGGCGACTTCTCCTGAACCATGCGTGCCAGATCCACGCCGTTCACCTCCGGCAGGATCACGTCCACCAGCAC
>JACCSE010000335.1 GCA_013813145.1 Gemmatimonadales bacterium | reverse complement strand
CATCGGCGGCACACCCCTCGGCGTCGGCACACGCGCGTTTGCCGTTTCACCCGACGGCACTACGCTGGTCTTCGTCGGCCAGTCGGCGGGCACCACCCGGCTCTATCTGCGGCCCCTGGGTGGCGCGGCCATCACCGAGCTCGCCGGCACCGAGGGCGCCTACGCGCCCTTCTTCTCACCGGACGGCGGCTCGGTCGGCTTCTTCTCCGGCAGCCGGCTCAAGCGCACGGCGCTCCAGGGCGGCGCTACGGTCACGCTGGCAGACCTGGTGCTTCCTTACGGTGGACTCTGGCTAGCCGATGGCCGCATTCTCGTGGCCTCGAACGAAGGCGGCGCGCTCGTCGCCGTGGCGTCGTCAGGCGGGGCGGTGGTCCGGATCGCGGAGTTCACCGGCGTGCGTCTGACCTTTCCCGAGCCGCTTGCTGGGCGAGATGCCATCATGATGTCCTCCCCCGAGGGTCGCATTGCGATGGTTTCCATCACGAGCGGCCGGGTCCGGTTGATCGGCATGCGCGGTCTCGTGAGTCCCGATTCGGTCACCGCGGAGTCGGAGCTCCTCTCCGGCACCCACCCGAAGTACGTTACCCCTGGTCACCTCCTCTATCACTCGGCTGACGGTGCGGTCATGGCTGTGGCGTTCGATCCCGCCAGCGCCCGAGTCCTCAGTGCGCCAGCGCCGGTTCTCTCCGGCGTGCGGGTCGAGAGCATCTGGGGGGCGGGACAGTTGCTCGTCACCCGCGACGGCACGCTGATCTACGCGCGTGGGGAGAATGGCCGCCTCACCTCGCTCGTCTGGCGTGACGGGAAGGGCGGGGTGGACACCGTCCGCGCGTTCGGCCGCGCCGACTACGGCGATCTCGATCTGTCTGCCGACGGTGCCCGGATCCTCATCCGCATTTGCCCCACCCGCGGCGGCTGCGCCTACCAGACACTCGACCTTGGCGGAGGCGTGCAGTCGGCGTTCGCGACCGAACCGGATGGATGGTGGGATCGCGACCGCGTATTCAAGTGGATGGCAGCGTTGCATGCGACGCTGGTGTACCCGCCAGACAATCTGTCCATGGCCGACACGATGCGTGGCATCGCCGTGCTTGACGTGGCCCGCGACGGCGGCGTGCTGTACGCCACGGGCGACACGCTGCATGCGGGGACGGCGGCCGGGCTGCTGGCGCGACTGCGGGCACCGAGTCTAGGCTTCCGCGTTCCCGAAGCCAATGCTTGGGGCCACCAGCTCCGGCCCGGCGGTGAATGGGTCGCGTATACGGCGGGCCTCCAGGAGGTGGGAGACTGGCGGGTGTACCTCGCGCGCACTCGGACGCCGTTTGAGCGCTGGCGAGTGTCGCCCGGTAGCGGGGAGGAACCGGTCTGGAGCCCGGCCGGCGACCTGGTCTACCGCGAAGGGACGCGGTGGATGCGGGTGACGCCGCCGTCTGCGCCAGGTGGCCGACCGGGCCCTGCTACGTTCATGTTCAGCGGCCCCTACCTGAATGTCCTCGGCCGCTCACATGACATCGCGCCGGATGGGCGCTCACTTCTGGTCGCAGGGCCGGAGCAGACGACGACGAACCAATTGGTGATGGTGACGAACTGGGCGGCGCGGCTGTGAGGGAGTAGATCTGTCCAACGCTGCGCTCACTGGGACGACAAATGCCATCGAAGCAGCGCAGGGCTGTTGAGGGGCTGGTCCCGGCGACCGACTGTGCTACCGTAGCAATCCAACCCGCTCACTTAAAGAACGACTCGTAGTAGATGGATTGACGTCCAGCGGGTAGCCGCCCTAGAAGCAGGAGGCAGCGTGAAGCGCTACATCAGTGCCATCAAACTGGCGGTCGTCTTGCTCGCCATCGGCGCCGCGCTCGGGAAATACTCCGGGCGGACGCGACTCGCTCCGCGACAGACAGTCCAGGTCACGAGCACGTCCCCGACAGCCGACGTGGACGTCGATTTCGCCCACGAGCCCTTGTGGGCCTATGGCTTCGACAAACCTCCGGCTCCAGGCGACACGGCCGTCCCCCAGCTACCGCCAACACGAGCCTTGCGACCCGACAAAGATTCGGCTGAGCAGACCCGGCCCATACGCCTCGACGGCAGCCGCGCCTCGTACTCACTCGTCGACATCCGGGACGGTCACAATGCGATCGACTGGTTCCCGGAGGATCACCCACCCATGCCGCGGGTCGTGGCCAATGGTCCTGCGGCACTGGGTGAGCGAGGCCGCGGCTGCGGCTTCTGCCATCTGCCGAACGGCAAAGGGCGTCCGGAAAATGCCCCGCTCGCCGGCTTGCCGGTCCCCTACTTCATCCGGCAACTCGAGGACTTTCGCAGCGGAAGGCGCCGCAGCGCCGAGCCGCGGAAGGCTAACACGAACACGATGATCGAGCTGGCGAAAGCGCTCACTGATGAGGAGGCGAGGGATGCGGCGGAGTACTTCGCGTCGATCCCGTATACCTCCTGGATCAGGGTGGTCGAGACGGACTCGGTGCCCACTATGCGCATCGTCGGCAACCTGTTCCTGCCCATCAGCCGGAAGAAAGCCGAGCCGATCGCCGGGCGCATCATCGAGGTGCCGGAGGATGTGGAGCAGACGGAGCTCTACCGCAACCCGCGATCCGGATTCATTGCCTATGTGCCGACCGGCAGCATCGAGAAGGGTGCGGACCTCGTCACGACGGGCGGGCTCGCCATGCAAGGGAATCGTCAGGCTCGGCAGAAGACGACCCCGTGTGGCACCTGCCACGGTTCCGATCTCATGGGGCTGGCCGATGTACCGCCCGTGGCAGGCCGCTCGCCGAGCTACCTCGTGCGGCAGCTCTGGGACATCCGGCAGGACACGCGCAACGGCATAGCGGCTCAGGCCATGAAACCCGTTGTGGCGAATCTGACAGGAGATGACCTCGTCGCGATTGCGGCCTACGTGTCCTCACGGCACGGGCGGTGAACGCGTCTGCGGTGCTGGCGCAGTGCCGCGCCCGCTGACAGATTCCCGACTACACCCCACCATTGGAACCAGGTGTCCGGACCGGCGCCAGAAGTAGCTGAGACCCTCCGCGATCGCTACACGCTCGAGCGGGAGCTCGGACGCGGCGGCATGGCGACCGTCTATCTTGCCCATGATCGCAAGCATGACCGCCTGGTCGCCTTCAAGCTCCTGCACTCCGACCTGGCGCACACCCTCGGCCCGGACCGCTTCCGGCGCGAGATCCGGCTCGCCGCCCGGCTCCAGCATCCCCACATCCTCGGCGTGTTCGACTCCGGCGACGCAGCGGGGCGGCTCTGGTTCACCATGCCGTACGTGGAGGGCGAGTCGCTGCGGGACCGCCTCCGGCGCGAGGGGCAGCTCGCGCTTTCCGACGCGGTCCGGATCGCGCGCGAAGTGGCCGACGGGCTCGACTTCGCCCACCGCCATGGGGTGATCCACCGCGACGTGAAGCCCGAAAACATTCTGCTAAGCGACGGTCACGCGCTCGTGGCCGACTTCGGGATCAGCCGTGCGCTCGTGGGCGACGAGAGTGACGAGGCACTCACCGAGACGGGTGTCTCGATCGGCACGCCGGCCTATATGAGCCCGGAGCAGGCGACCGGCCAGGCGGTGGACGCGCGCACCGACGTCTATGCC
>JACCSE010000332.1 GCA_013813145.1 Gemmatimonadales bacterium | reverse complement strand
GAAGATGACCCCGCTCCGCCCGCTCAGCCCGACGGTGCGAGCGTAGCGCCGGCCCTCGACGAGCTCCACGCCCGGCGTCGCGTCTCGCCGCAGCACCCGCAGCAGCAGATCCCAGGCGAACGGCGGGCGGTAGGCGAGGGTAAGGCGCAGGAGCTCGCCGGCCGGCCCGGGCCGACGGGCGCGCGTTTCGCTGGACCGCCCGCGCCGCACCGCGCTCGGGCTCATCCGGTAGCGTTCGCGGAACACGGTGTTGAACCGGCGCAGACTCTGGAAGCCGCTGGCGAAGGCGATGCGCGTCACCGAGAGCCCGGTATCGGCGAGCAGCCGTTTGGCGAGCAGCAGGCGGTGCGTCTGGGCGAGCGCGACCGGCGAGACCCCGACTTGGCGCTCCAGGGCGCGGCGGAGGTGTCGCGCGCTCACGCCGAGCTCCCGCGCCAGGTCCGCTACGCTGTGGCCGTTGAGTGCGCCGGCGCCGATGCGATACGCGGCCGCATCCGCGAGCCGGGGAACCGCGTTGAACGGCGCCCGTCCCGGCGCCAGCTCGGGGCGGCAGCGGAGACAGGGGCGGAAGCCCGCGCATTCGGCGGCCGCGGCGGAATCGAAGAACCGGCGGTGATCGGGGTAGGACACGCGCGCGGGGCACATCGGCCGGCAGTAAACCCGGGTCGTGATGATTCCGACGTAGAAGAGACCGTCGAAGCGCGCGTCGCGCGCGCCCAGCGCGCGGGTGCAGACGTCGGCGCGGAGCATCGGACGTCCGGTGATCGGGTCGGGCACGGCGGAAATGTACGGTTCGCGCGGGGTCGCCGGCTCGCCGGATCCGGACCTCGAATTCATCACCCCCGCCACCGCCCGAGCACTGTCCTATGGACCGACGGTGACCATCTTCGCCACCGATGGGACGCCCGATACATTGACCAGGAAGAGCATGTAGGGTCCCGGAGGCGCCAGACTGGGACCGGTCGGGGCGGTGGCCCTGAGGCCGGTCGAGCCGTCGGCCGCGAAGGTCAGCGGGTAGACGACCTGGCTCATGTTGAACGCGTGGGTGACCGATGAAAGCCGGATCAGGTTGCCCCGGGTGACCGAGCCGGCGTTCGGAGTCTGGACCGTGAACGCCTGGCCATAAGAGAGTCGAGACGGCGCCGACGTGATGCTCGGCCGCGCGGCAAGGCTGCCATCCGGCTCGAACAGGTAGGGCGGGTTGAACAGTTGGGCCGAGAACTCGCTGTTGGCGTAGGTGATCCCGCCGCCCTCGCCACCCCCGGTCGAGAGCACCTGACCGCTGGGCAACAGCAGCGCCGCGGAGTGATACGTCCGAACCTTGACCTCAGGAGCCATGGTGCTCCAGGACTTGGTGCCGGGATCCCACAGTTCGGCTCGGTGCGCCGCGCCTGCCTGATCGTTGAACCCGGGCCCGCCGGTCCCACCGGTCACCAGCACTTCGCCGTCCGCCAGGAGCGTAGCGTTCATCTGCCGCCGCGCGAAGGCCATGCCCGGCACCGTCTGCCAGACCGGGGCCGAGGCGTTGAGATCGATCACCTCGGCCGACGCCGTGGGAGGGTCTCCGCCGCCCGCGTACAGGATCTTGCCGGGGGCGTACATCACGGCGGATCCGAGTCTCCGGTCGGCCACCCTCCGGTTCGCGACGGTGGTCCATCGGCCAGTCCCAGTGACATCGAGATAGCGGGTGGTCCCGGGAAATCCGGCGAGAAAGACCTGACCATTCGGCGCGATGAACATCGCGGGGTAATACGGATCGGGGATCGACAGTGGGGCGGCCGTCAACCGGCGCCATCCGCGGCTGGTACCGACCTCGGGGATGGTGACCACGGCCTTGGCCGTGTCGTGCCCGGAGACGATCAGAACCTCGCCGCTCGGTAGAACGGTGGTCGTAGGGTAGTAGCGGCCCTGCGCCATCGAGGCAGCCGGGTTCCAGCTCCTGGACGAGGGGTCGAATATCGTCGCCAACCGGAGACCTCGGGTGCCGGTGCTGGTTCCTCCCACCACCAGCAGGCGTCCATCGGGGAGGAAGGTGTGGCCGCTGCAATAAATTCTGAAGGTCTTGTTTACCCGGGTGAAGCCGGCACCCGGGTTGGCGGGATCCCAGAGCTGTGCCTCCCCAGTGTCACCCCAGAAGAGCACCAGGCCCGTCGGCAACTGGTGGACGTGCACCGCGACCACGGGGGTGGTGAATGCCGGCTCCCAGCGTCCCTGAATGGCGGGGGTGCTCGAGCCGGCGCGCGAGAAGGTCGCGGGAACGGTCAGGTTCTGAATGACGGCGAACTGACAATTGCCGGTGCCGCAACCCGGCGAGCGCCAGCCGGCGAAGACGAACCCCGCGGATGCAGTGGCGGTGAGGGTCAGCGTGGTGTTGGCGGGGTACCGGGCCGAGCAGCCGGTGGCGGCGGGCGTGCCGTCCACGATCGCGCAATTGATGGCCGGTGTGAGTCCGGCCTGGCTCCGTACCCGGCCGTTCCCTACGCCGGTGGTGCCGCTCGAGATCCGCACCGTGAAGGGACCCTTCCGGAACAACGCCGAGACTGCCCGTGCGGTGGTCATCTTCACGCTACAGACCCCGGTGCCGCTGCAACTCCCGGCCCAACCTCCGAAGGCATGGCCGTTCGCGGGGCGGGCGGTGAGCGCGACGGTCACCCCCTCGTTGAACCTCGCGCTGCAGCCGGTGGTCGCCGGCGTTCCGGCGGTGATGGCGCAGTTGATCCCCGACGGGCTGGAAGTCACCACCCCGGTCCCGGTGCCGGTTCCGGAGATGGTGAGCGTTCGGCGAACGACGGCCGCGGCGGTGGACGGCTGGGTGGGTTCCGGCGAGTCCTGGCACGCGTACAGAACCAGCAACGCGAGGGCGATGCCGGCGGAGGTGAACAGCGCAAGCGGCTTCATGAGTACTGCCCTCCAGGGGGGCGGAGGAGCGGAGAACTCGTATCTTGGGAGATGTTACGGCGGGGGACGGGGTCGGTCAAGGAAGAGGTGATGCCGGCAGGAACGAAATGGCCACCGTCAATGGGTGGCCGAGAGATGCTGGCTACGTCATTGGCCCTGGTGGATTCGAACCACCATTAACGGATCCAAAGTCCGCTGTCCTGCCGTTGGACGAAGGGCCAGT
>JACCSE010000331.1 GCA_013813145.1 Gemmatimonadales bacterium | reverse complement strand
ACGTCATAGAGAGCGAGTAACCTAAGCCAGCCCATCACCTCGCTCAACGGACGGCCGCTCAACAGCCGCGAGGTCGCCTGCACCGCTCCGATGAGCGGCGGCACCATGAATGGGAGCAGCAGGACCGGCAGCATCAGCTCCGCGAACCGGGTGCGCACGGCCATGGCGCTGAAGATCGTGCCCACCGCGACGAAGCCGGTGGTCGCCAGCGCTGTCACGCCCAGGATGCCCGGCAGCGCGTCCCCCAGGTCCACGTTGAAGAAGAGCACGAAGAGCGGCAGCGTCACCGCCTCCACCGTGCCGACGAAAGCCAGGTTGGCCAGCAGCTTGCCCAGAAACAGCGCCTCCCGGGGGACCGGCGCCAGCAGCAGTCCATCGAGCGCCGCGTTTTCCTGCTCGATCGTGAACGCTCGGTTGAGCGCCACCATCGCGGCGAGGGCAAAGGTCACCCACAGCACGCTCGGCGCCAGGTCCACCGCGGCGATCGCGGTGGGGTCGCGCGCGAAGTTGAACACCACCAGCACCAGCGCGGCGAACACCACCGCCGACAGGAGCGCCGTCCGGCTGCGCAGCTCGACTCGGATGTCCTTGGCCGCGATCGTCAGCGCCAGGCGGATCGCCTCACGCACCGATCAGCCCGTGATACCTGGGCAGGAACCCTTCGAGTGGTCCGGCCCGAGGCTCGTCCGACGCCCAGCGTCCCTCCACCAGCACCGCCACCCGGGTCGCCACCGCCCAGACCTCGCTCAGGTGGTGGGTGACGACGACCAGGCCCAGCCCCTCGGCCAACCTGCGCCGGAGCTCCTCCCGGAGCCGCTCCGCCGACGCGGCATCGAGCGCCGTGAAGGGCTCGTCCAGCAGCAACACCCGGGGCCCGTGGAGCAGCGCCCGCGCGATCGCCGCGCGCTGGGCCAGGCCCCGGCTCAGGCGCCGGGGCGAATCCCCAGCCCGTCCGGAGAGCCCCGCCGACTCGAGCGCGGCGACCGCCGCCTCCCGCGGATCAGGAAGGCCGTACAGTCGCGCGGCGAACACCAGATTCTCCAACAGGGTGAGGTCATCGTAGAGGAGGGACTGGTGCGACACGAGGCCGAGGGCGCGCCGCGCGTCGCCGCCGCCGCGGGTGAGCCGGCGGCCGAGCACGCGGACCTCCCCCGCGGTGGGCCGCATGAGGCCGGCGAGAAGCCGGAGCAGGGTGGTCTTGCCGGCGCCATTGGGCCCGGCGACGGCGAGCGCTTCGCCGGCCGCGAGCGTGAGATCCACGTCCCTCAGCACCCGCACCCGCCCGAACGACCGTTGGAGCCCTCTGGCCTCGAGCACGAGGCCGTCAGAGGACGGCATCAATGCGGGCGCCGAGCTCGTCCAGGCGGAAAGGTTTGACGATGTAGCCGGAGTGGGGGAGGTTGAGCACCTTGAGCTGCGGCTCGATGCTCATGTAGGCCGTGGTGATGATCACGGGAAGCTCGGGCCGGCTCAGGCGGATGCGCCGGAGCAGCTCGACGCCGTCCGTGTCCGGCAGACGCATGTCGAGCACCGCCACATCGGGTGCCTGCTGTTCGAGCAGTTCCAGCGCCTCGGCCCCGGTGGATGCGAAAACCAGATCGTATCGGGGCCGGAACGCGCGCTCATAACTCAATCGTAAGGCCGGCTCATCCTCGACGATCAGGACGCGCCGGCGACGTGTGGGCTGGGTCATTCCGTGTCCCCCGCGGACCGGCGCCGGGCGGCGCCGCGACAGGACTTACATACGCCAGTGGCGTAGACTAATGCCATACCGGAGGGGCGTCCATAGCGAAAGCGCCCCGCGGTGGGGCGGGGCGCTCGCTCAGTCACCCTCGATCTCGAAGAGGTCGGAGAGCTTGGTGAGGACGAGAAGGAAGCGGATCTCCTCGCTGGGACGGCGCAGGACCACCGCCTGGCGCCGCTCGGCGGCACGCCGCTGGATCAGCATCAGCGCGCCCAGACCGGCCGAGTCGATCTCGCGGGTGTAGGCGAGGTCGATCACCAGCCGCCCGGTGCCCTCGGGCATTTCATCCAGCAGCTGGGTGGCAGCCTTCCGTATTTCGACTCGGGTATCTAGCCCGAGCCGCTCGGGCGCGGTCAATCCGCGCTCCACGTCCTGCGGGGTCCTCATCCATCCTCCTTCGGCACCGAGCTATCTCACCGACTAGCGGTGAGACCTCTAGTTTTGCGGCCCCGGATCACTCCGGGTGTGCTCTTATCGGGCGGATCGACGCCTGGCCGCCGGCATGACGCGGCTGCGCATCGGTGAAAGGCGAGTCTGGTGCCAGTAACGGCAAG
>JACCSE010000312.1 GCA_013813145.1 Gemmatimonadales bacterium | reverse complement strand
CGGGGTCCGATGGTCGAGCATCGTTGCCTCCAGACTGACGGGACCGGATGCAGGTGGCGGGCGGTCAGACGGCGATCGGCGAGCGGGAAATTCGAGCGCTCACCGCTCACCACCTGCCGCCCGCCGGGCTCACTCGGGCAGAGGGCTCCATCCGTGACGGAGCGCAGAAGGTCGAGGGTGCGTGAATGGTGGGAATTCGGCGGGAAACGCGCAATTCACAGGAAGCCGACAGCGTCGCGATTTCGAGCAGGAGGTGCCCAAGCGTCCGCCAAAAACTGCACTCGCATCTGTCATCCTGCTGGCCGTGTCTTCTATCGCCGCTTCCTGGCGGTCAGCGCCTCGCTGTTTGCCCGGACGATGAAGGACAGGAGCCTGCGCGCCGACTCGGTCGAGAAGACCCGTGCTTCCGGCAGGATCCGCTGACGCAGGGGTGTATCCCCCACCCGCTCGCGTGCGAGCTGGGTGAGATAGGTCGGCGCCCCCGCCGGGATGGCGTCCAGCTCATCCTGCCCCACGACCAGCGTCCGCAGGTTGACGGCCCCGGCCGTCCCCGCGAACAGCCGATGCAGCTTGGCGGCGAACCGCGGGTCCGCCACGACGAAGTAGACCGGCATCGAGGGCAGCAGCCGACCCACCTCGGCGAACAGATCCGTGCACATCGTGATGACCACTTCGGGCGTTCCCAGCGCCTTGGCCAGACGCTCGATCTGCTTCTTGTGAAACGGAGTGGTCACCAACAGGTCCGCCCGGCGCAACACGCCCGGCGGCCGCCCGTTGCGATCGAGGGCGGCGACATCGAGGGCGGTGACCTCGAGGCCGTAATCCCGGCGGAGCTCAGCCGGCACGGAGTGGAGCTGGTCGGCGTTGCACTCCACCACCACCGCATGGAGCCGAAGCGTCTCCAGACAGCGCTGCAGGCCGTCGGCCATGGCCGGGGCCGCCATACCGTGGGTGAGGCCCTGCATGAGCACCTCGACCATCCAGTCGGCGGAGACCGCGTGGTTGAGCAGCCCGGCATGATGGAGGAGCGCCGGTAGCCGATGACCCGATGGCGGGCCGGATCGGCCTGGCGGCTTCGAGCGAAGCCAAAGACCTTGAAGGTGGAGAGGCGTTGCGGGCACTGCGATTACATCAGCCGGTACTTGGGCCCGCTCCCTCCCTCCCGCGCCGTCCAGCGCGGCCCCAGCACGTCGGTCGCCTTGCAGTCCACGCAGTTGGGCGGGTTCACCCGCAGCTCGTCTCCCACCCGCTCGTACACGCCGGCCGGGCAGACGTGGGCGTAGAAGTCGGCCACTTCAGGCGGAATGTCCTTGCCCACCAATAGATGCGACGGAATCGTGTCGCGGGTAGCGTTCCCTGACTTGAAGACGGCGTCCAGTTTGCCGAAGGTGAGGGTTCCGTCGGGGGTGAGCCGGCGCCCCTCGGTGGTCCGGCGCGGGGTGGCCGCGTCCTCGGCCATGTCGATCTTCCCAGCGGGAAAGCGCCCGCCGGTGAGGGTCATCAATCCGGCCTTGAGCCCGCCGACGTAGAGCCCATCCTTGAATGCGAGCCGCATATTCCGGGTGCGGTGAAGGTCCGCGGCGATGTAGCTCTCATTTACCGCACGGTCGTAAGCGACGAGACCGGCGGCCGAGACGTCGCCGCGCTTGAGGGCGGCGAAGGCCGCACGCGCCGCCAGCATTCCGGAGTGCATCGCGTAGTGAATTCCTTTGAGCGACGGCACATCCACGAAGCCGGCCGTGTCCCCTGCCATCAGAATACCGTCGCCGCTGTATCGGGCGGCGAGGGCGTGGTATCCGCCTTCCGGAATGGTCTTGGCGCCCCACTCCAGGAGCTGGCCTCCCTCGAGATACTGGCGGAACAGGGGATGCAGTTTCATCCGCTGAAGGAGCTCGTGCACGTCGAGGCTCGCGTCGTGATAGTCGAGTCCGACGACCAGCCCCAGCGCGACCTGATGGGGGCCCAGCGGGTACATGAAGCTCCCGCCGAAGGCATCGTTCGGGAGCGGCCAGCCGAGGGTGTGCACGACCGAATCGAGCGTGCGCCTGGTCTCCCAGACTTCCTTCACGCCGAGCGCGAACAACTGCGGATTGGGCGACCGGATCCGCTGCCATTCGCGGTATGCCTGGCCCAGCGGCCCACGGGTCCCCTCGGCCACGACGGTGATCCGCCCGGTGAGATCGGTCGGCTCGGCATAGTCGGAGGTCCGCTCGCCCCCGCGACCGAGCCCCGACGGCGTGGTGCGGACACCGCGGACCGCGTCGCCTTCCACCAGGAGGGAGTCGACCGGAAAGCCGGCGAACAGGTTCACCCCGAGCTCCTCGGCCCGCTCCCCCAGCCAGCGAACGATTTCGCAGATGGACGCGGTGTAGTAGCCCGCGTTGTGCATGGTGGGCGGCGTCGGGATCCGCTGGGCTCGGCCCTCGGTGAGGAAGTACACCGCCTCGCCCGGTACCGGCTGCCGGAAGGGAAAGTCGGCGGGTCCCAGCTCGGGGAACAGCTCGTGGAATGCCAGCGGGTTCACCACCGCGCCCGAGAGACTGTGCTCGCCGAGGCTCCCGGCCTTTTCCAGCACGGCGATGTTGAGCTCCGGCGCATCGCCCCCTGATTCCCCATCGCGCTTGGCCAGGCGGGCGAGCTCGATCGCGCACGCAAGCCCGGCCGGCCCCGCGCCCACCACGAGCACGTCCATCTCGATCGCCTCCGCGCCGGGCGGGTCGCGGAGGATGAGCCGATCGAGGGGGAGGGCGGGCTGGTACCGGGAGGGCAGGATGCTCGGCACGACTGGAGGCTCCTGAGACGCGGGGAGGGCGGCGAAGCGGCGGTAATATAACCTCGATTACCTTCGGGCTATGGACCTCGCGAAGGCCGCCCGCGACCCCTGGGTTTGGGGCCAGATCGCGCTGCTGATATTCGTCGGCGGGGTCGCGCCGCTGCTCCCCCGTCACGTCAATCTCGGCGAGGTGAACGCGGTACTGAACCGGGTAGACCGGGATGCGATCCGGTGGCTGGGCGGCGTGCTTCTCGTCGCGGGACTCGGTGTGGCGGTGTGGGGCGCAAGGTCGCTCGGGCCGAGCCTCACTCCGGGAACCGAGCCGCTGCCGGGCGCGCCGCTGGTCGTCGCGGGCGCCTACGCCCGCGTCCGCCACCCGATCTATCTCGGCATCGTACTGGCGATCGCGGGTTACACCCTGGCGTGGAGCAACTGGACCCTCGGACTGGTGCTTGGGCTGGTCGCGCTCAGGTTCTTCGACGCCAAGTCAAGGGCGGAAGAGCGCTGGCTGCTGGCGAGATATCCGCACTACGAGCCGTACATGCGCCACGTTCCGCGGCGGATCCTGTGAGCGAAATCGTCAGTCCTCCTCCCTCGGCTTGAACGCGTCCACGCCGGGCGCCGGGGTCCAGGGAAGCTCCGGTTCGAACGTGCGCCAGAGCAACTCGGAGACGCGACGAATCAGGACGTAGCCCTCGTTCTCGTCCTCCCAGCGTTCGTCCTCTTGCTCCCTGGTGATCACGGAGAAGACGTAGTCGCCCGAGGGGGCATTCACCAGCACGACCTCCGACTTCGATCGGTCTACGGCGCCCTGCTTGGATGCGGCCTGCACCCAGGGCGGGATCCGGGAGAGTGCCTCTCCGGTCCAATAGATGCGGGTCAGATGACGGTACATCTCCTGGCTGGCGGCGGGGCTCACGGCCCGCCCTTCCCGGATCAGCACCAGCAGCTCGGCCATCTCCCGTGGCGTGGTCTGGCCCCATCCGTGGCGGCTCCGCGCATCCTCCCGCCCCGGAACCCGCGAGTTTACCCGGGTGGAATCGAAGCCGTGAGCCGCAAGCCAGTCGTTGATGGCGCCACCACCGACGAGCCCCTGAAGCCAGAGTGACGCGGTGTTGTCGCTCGTGGTGATCATGAGGAGGGCGGCCTTGCTCAGCGGGATGGTTGCCGAGTCGGCAAGGGCGCCGATCAGGTCTTCACCCGGGTAGAGGAGCGAGTCGGTGTAGACCAAAGGTTGGTCGAACGACAGCCGCCCCCGGGCGATCGCGTCGAACGTGCCGATCAGAATGGGGACTTTGACCATGCTCGCGGTCGGGAACGCTTCTTCGGCGCGGATCGCGGCGCTCCGGCCGGTGCGGAGGTGGCGCACGTAGATCCCGACGATGCCGCGAACCTCCCCCGCGAGCCGCTCCAAGCCGCGCTGAAGTTCCGGGTCGGGTTCCACGTCCGGCGCGGCGCGGCCGCCGCAGGCCACGGTCAGGATGGTGGCCGCGGTGAAGCATCTGATGACTGTGTTCGGCATGCAGCAGGGTACCGGGGACCCGCCGGTTCGGCAAGCAGCGGTGATCGTTCGCCTTGAATGATCCCAAGGGGGGTCACCATTCGTCTCATTCCGCTTGGAAAAGATCGAGAATGAGGTGTTGGTTGGTTGTACCCTTCGTGTCCTTCGTGCTCTTGGTGCCTTCGTGGTAAACAGCCGCACAACTGTTAAACTGAATTACTTGGACCCCATTAGGAATCAGGGACTGAAGGGGGCCCGACCATGGCGACGACGATCGAGGAGCTGTTAGCCAAAGCACTGCAGACGGGCGCGCTGGTCCGCGCGATCTGTGGTGAGAGCGCGGACGAGAAGTTGCTGCCGTCCTGAGCGCCCTACCGCGGCGCTCACAACCCGCTGTACGCTTCAGCCCTATGTCTCCAGCCCCGTCCATTCCCGGCTTTCGCCCGGTGCCGTTCACCGGCGTCATCTACGTCATGGCCGAGGCGGCGCAGCGCGGCTACCGCTACGGCCAGCCGGGCTGGTGCAACCTGGGCCAGGGCCAGCCGGAGACCGGGCCGCTCCCCGGGGCGCCGACCAGGGTGCACCAGGTCGAGATTGGGCTGAACGATCAGGACTACGCGCCGGTGCCCGGCATCTGGGAGCTGCGGCGCGCCGTCGCCGAGCTGTACAACCAGCTCTACCGGCGGGACCGCCGGTCGCGCTACACCGAGCGGAACGTCTGCATCTGCGGTGGCGGACGCGCCTCGCTCACTCGCGCGGTGGCGGCGCTCGGGCAGGTAAACCTGGGCCACTTCCTCCCCGACTATACCGCGTACGAGGAGCTGCTCGACATCTTCAAGCTCTTCACCTCGATCCCGATCCTGCTGGAGGGCGAACGAGGCTACCACTTCAGCCTCGACGACCTGCGCCGCGAGATCACCGGGCGCGGGCTCTCCGCCCTGCTGCTCTCCAACCCGTGCAATCCTACCGGAAGGGTGATTCAGGGCGACGAGCTTCAGGGCTGGGTCGCGCTGGCGCGGGAGCTGGGCTGTTCGCTCCTGGTGGACGAGTTCTATTCGCACTACGTGTGGACCGGCACGCCCGATGGATCGGGCCTGGTCTCGGCGGCGCGCTACGTAGACGACGTGGACGCCGACCCGATCGTGCTGTTCGACGGGCTCACCAAGAACTGGCGGTATCCCGGTTGGCGCTGTACCTGGATCGTCGGTCCCGAAGCGGTCATCGAGGCCGTCTCCAGCAGCGGCTCCTTCCTCGATGGTGGAGGGAGCAAACCGCTTCAGCGCTCCGCCGTGCCGCTCCTCTCGGCTGAGCACGTAGAGTCGGAGACCCGCGCCATTCGCGACGCGTTCCTGCGGAAGCGGGCAATCCTGACCCGGGGACTCCGCGAGGTAGGTGTACGGTTCGACTTGGAGCCGGAAGGGACGTTCTACTGCTGGGGCGACGTTTCCGGTCTCCCAAATGGGATCGACGACGGGATGTCGTTTTTCCGTGCGGCGCTGGAGCGGCAGGTCATTACGGTGCCCGGCGAGTTCTTCGACGTGAACCCGGGTAAGCGGCGGAGCGGTAGGCCCTCGCGCTTCCGGCACTACGTGCGCTTCTCGTTCGGGCCGGAGGAGCCGATGGTCGTGGAGGGGATGGAGCGGATTCGGGAGATGGTGCGAACGGGGCGATAGGCCCCGGGCGACGCCGCCGGGGTTCGCTTCACGTTGAGCTTGTTCGATAGCCGGCGGTTGGCTTTAATGATCCTCACCCCGTTCGGGTGGCCATACAGAAACAGGCTCCGCGCGCGCAGAGGACCAGTTGCGAGCTGAAGTGCAACTGCAGCAATCTATGGCGACCCCATGGCGATTCCGACTGCAATGAATCCACCTGCCGATCCTGGTCCCCGGACGGACGACGCTGACCTGTTCAGCGGCGGTGGGGAAATGGGCGAGCTGATGCGTCTGCATGACTGGGGCGCTACACCCCTCGGCCCACCCGCCGAATGGCCCTCCAGCCTGAAGACCGCGGTCCGCATCTGCCTCACCTCCCGCTTTCCCATCGTGCTCTGGTGGGGCCCGGAGCTCCGCCTGCTATACAACGACGCGTGGCGGCCGGTGCTCGGCGCCACCAAGCACCCACAGGCGCTCGGTGCGCCTGGGCGCGAGGTCTGGCCGGAGATCTGGCACATCATCGGCCCGATGTTCGCGCAGGTGCTCGCCTCTGGCCGCGCGACCTGGGAGGACGATCAGCTCCTTGTGCTCGACCGCTACGGGTATCTGGAAGAGGCGTACTTCACCTATTCGTACAGCCCCATCCGGCTCGACTCCGGTGAAGTCGGCGGCGTGTTCGCCGCGGTCAACGAAACCACTGGGCGCGTCCTCGCCGAGCGCCGGCGCGAGACGCTACGGAGGCTCGCCGCGCAGGCCAGCGAGGCAAAGTCTGTCCCCGAGGCGTGC
This sequence comes from Gemmatimonadales bacterium, assembly GCA_013813145.1. Lineage (GTDB taxonomy): Bacteria > Gemmatimonadota > Gemmatimonadetes > Gemmatimonadales > GWC2-71-9 > CAVVWJ01. The sequence continues at coordinate 3,181 of JACCSE010000312.1, read as the reverse complement.
TCGCGGGCTGCAGCCGTCCTCGCCGACAACGATGCGGACGTGCCATTCGCACTCCTGTACGCCCTCGAGGTCGAAGGTCGGCGGGTCAAGCTGGCTGAGGCCGTCCGGCTGGAGCCGGGGGTGCCGGCGGCGCCGATACTGGTCTCCTTGGACGAGGCTGCGCCGGATGCCGTGCCATGGCCCATCGCGGCGGCGCTTCGCACGAGAACCGCGGTGGTTGCCGAAAACATGGCTGAATGGGTGGGTCTCCTCCCTGGCGGGCGTTGGCCGCAGCCGGCGTCGAGCGCGATCGTGGTGCCTCTCACCGGGGCAGCCGAGGCCCAGCCGCTTGGCGTGCTGGTAATCGGCGTGAGCGCCGCGCGCGCGCTCGACGATGACTACCGCGCCTTCGCGGAGTTCGCCGCCAGCCACTTGTCCATCGCCATGGCGAATGCCCAGGCGTACTCCCTGGCCCAGGAGCGCGCCGAGGCGCTCGTTGAGCTGGATCGGGCGAAAACGGCGTTCTTCAGCAACGTGAGCCATGAGTTCCGCACGCCCTTGACACTCATGCTGGGGCCTCTCGAGGATCTGCTGGATACGCCGGACCTTCCGGCAGTCGCACGCGACCACGTCACGCTCGCCCGCCGCAACGCGCTTCGGCTCCTCAAGCTGGTGAACTCGCTGCTCGACTTCTCGCGCCTCGAGGCAGGCCGGGTCGAGGCGCAGTACGAGCCGGTGGACCTCGCCGGGCTGACATCCGACCTTGCCGGCACCTTCCGCCCGGCCATCGAGCGGGCCGGGCTCCGCCTCGTCGTGGACTGCCGCGCCCTCCCCACGCCGGTCTACGTGGACCGGGGGATGTGGGAGAAGATCGTTCTCAATCTCCTCTCCAACGCCTTCAAGTTCACGTTCGAGGGTGAGATTGGTGTGGTGTTGCGGCGGCAGGACGGCCTGGTCACCCTCAGCGTGAGCGATACCGGCACCGGCATTGCTCCGGAAGAGCTGCCCCACGTCTTCGAGCGTTTCCGCCAGGTGCAGAACGCGCGCGCCCGCACCCAGGAGGGCACCGGCATCGGGCTCGCGCTGGTACACGAGCTGGTGAAGCTCCATGGCGGGCAGGTCGCCCTCACCAGTGAGGTCGGCAGTGGCACGACGTTCAGCGTCACACTGCCGGCGGGCAGCGCACACCTGCCGCCCAGCCGCGTCATTCCCCCCCGCACGGTCACACCCCTCGGTGCGGGGCCGGCAGCGTTCGTCGAGGAAGCCCTGCGCTGGCTCCCAGCCGACCCGCTCACCGAGGAAGCCACCGACGGCGACCTTCTCCCCGGCATTCACGCCGGGCAACGGCAGGGGCCGGCCTCGTCTGCCCCGGCACGCATTCTCTTCGCCGATGACAACCCTGACATGCGCGAGTACGTCGGGCGCCTGCTCGGGGCGCGCTGGTCGGTCGAGACAGTTGCCGACGGCCGCGTCGCATTCGCCCAGGCTACGGCCGACCCGCCCGACCTTCTGTTGAGTGATGTCATGATGCCCGGCCTCGATGGATTCACGCTCCTCCAAGCGCTTCGGGCGGACGCGCGTACCCACGAACTGCCCATCATCCTGCTGTCGGCGCGGGCCGGAGAGGAGTCGCGCGTCGAGGGGCTCCAGGCTGGTGCCGACGATTACCTGGTGAAGCCCTTCTCCGCCCGAGAGCTCCTGGCACGAGTCGGCGCGACGCTCGAGGTAGCGCGGGTGCGGCGGCAGGCGGCCGCGGCGCTTCGCGAGAGCGAGCAGCGATTCCGCACCATCGTCAGCCAAGCCACCGTCGGCGTGGTCCAGGCCGACGCCACCGGTCGCATGACGCTCGTGAATCAGCGCTGGTGCGAGATGCTCGGGTATAGCGAGACGGAGTTGTTGCGGATGAGCATCGCCGACGTCGCCCATCCGGACAGCCTCGCGTCCACGCTCGATGCGTTTGGCCGCCTAGCTGAGGGTGGGCCCGACTTCGTGATCGAGGAGAAATACCGCCGCAAAGACGGCTCAACACTGTGGGCCACGAGCAGTGTCAACGCGCTGCGGAGTGCCACCGGGGAGAGCCAGGAGTGGGTCGCGGTGGTGGTCGACATCACCGACCGCAAGCGGGCGGAGGAGGCACTCCGCCGGCAGACCGCCCAGTTCGAGACACTTCTCGCGGAGGCTCCCCTCGGCGTCTATCTGATTGATGACGCTTTCCGGATCATCGAGGTGAACCCAACTGCGCTTCCTGTCTTCGGCGATATCCCTGATCTGATCGGCCGTGATTTTGATGAAGTGATCCACGTGCTGTGGCCCAAAGTGTACGCTGATGAGGTCGTCCGGCTATTTCGCCACACACTCGAAACCGGCGAACCGTACGCCACTCCCGAGCAAATCGAACAGCGCCTTGATCGCGGGGTCACCGAGTACTATGAGTGGCAGATCAACCGCATCCAGCTTCCGGGAGGCCGCTACGGAGTAGTGTGCTATTTCCGGGACATCTCTGCCCAGGTCTTTGCCCAGGCCAAGGTCGCGGAATCCCAGGAGCGTTTGCGTCAAGCTGCCAAGATGGAGGCCGTCGGCCGGCTCGCGGGCGGGATCGCCCATGACTTCAACAACCAGCTTCAGGGTGTAAGTGGCTTCGCCAGCTTTGTGGCGCAGGACCCGGGGCTCGGCAGCAGGGCTCGACAGGACCTCGAGGAGATCCAGAAGGCAACCGAGCGAATGGCCGGCCTCACCCGCCACCTCCTGGCCTTCAGCCGCCAGCAGGTACTGCAGCCCGAGACGCTCGACCTCAACGCCGCCGTAACCGATGGGCAGTCGCTTTTGCAGCGTCTCATCGGCACTAACATCGAGATGGTGCTGGAGCTGCTGCCCCAGCCGTTGTGGGTTCGGGCGGACCGGGCGCAGCTCCTTCAGGTGCTCATGAACCTGGCGATCAACGCGCGCGACGCCATGCCCGAGGGGGGACGACTAACGCTGCGGACTGCCGTCCACGAGGTGAGCGGGCACGAGCCGCTGTCCGCCGCAGGCACTACTGAGCCAGGACGCTACGCGCAGCTCGCGGTGACCGACGCCGGCGTCGGTATTCCGCCGGCGGATCTGCCGCACATCTTCGAGCCGTTCTTCACCACCAAGGAGGTAGGCCAGGGCACGGGCCTGGGTCTTGCCACCGTGTACGGCATCGTGAGCCAGAGCCACGGCT
>JACCSE010000279.1 GCA_013813145.1 Gemmatimonadales bacterium | reverse complement strand
CGGGGTCGTGTACTCGGGGCGTTTTCCTGTTTGCCAGGGTGCTCTCGAGCCCGGTCTGTCATCCCGAGCGGTTCGATACCCGCGGAGAAGATCCCTCGCTGCGGGATGACAGATGACAGCACCGGCTTGAGGGGACGTTGCCGCGCGCAAAAACGCCCCGAGCACACGCGCCGGGGCATCGCTGGACCGACCTGCCGCCACCATACCGCTCATTCCAACTCACGTCCGGCACTCCTCGACTCTCGTCACTCCCCGATGTGCGACCGGTAAGCGCCCGGAGTGAGCAGCCCATCGAGGTCCTGGGGATCGGCGACCCGGATATCCACCATCCATCCGTCTCCGTAGGGATCCCGGTTCACCACGGCCGGATCGCGCTCCAGCGCGCCGTTCACTTCGATGACTTCACCGGCGACCGGGCTGTAGAGTTCGGAGACCGCCTTCACCGCCTCGATGGTGCCGAAGGACTGGTGCGCGTCCAGCCGGTCACCGGACTTGGGCAGGTTGACGAAGACCACGTCGCCGAGCTCGCCCTGAGCGTAGTCGGTGATCCCCACCCGAACGACCGCGGGATCGCTGGTCCGCGCGAGGTATTCATGCTCGCTGGTGTAGATCAGATCGTCCGGAACGTTGGACACGGCCGGCTCCCGTTGTGTGGTTGCGGGTGGGAGGATAGGGGGGCCGGAGGGCGAGGTCAAGCGCGGGCGAGCAGCGCCCGCCATACCTCCGCCGCCGCGCGCTCCAGCGCGGCACGGTCGGTGACGTTGTCGATGACGTAGTCGCTCCGGGCCCGCTTCTCGGACGCCGGGAGCTGCGCCCGGATCATGCGATCGGCCTCCTCGGGCGTGAGCCCGCGTTCCTCCATCAGCCGCGCGCGCCGGATCTCCTCCGGGGAATCCACCAGCACCACCGCGTCGAATTCCGCGGGGTCCATCACCTCGAAGAGCAGAGGAATGTCGCTCACCAGGATGCGGTCGCCCCGAGCCCGGGCCTCCGCCACCAGCTCGGCCCGCCGCCGGTGCACCTCCGGGTGCACGATCCGATTGAGGTCCGCGCGCGAGTCGGCGTCCTCCATAACTTCCGCCCGGAGCGCGGCCCGGTCCAGGGCCCCGTCGGGACGCAGCATCCCCACTCCGAACCGCTCCACGATGGCACGCAGCACCTCTCCACCGGGCATCTGCGCCTCCCGCACGAGCCGGTCCGCGTCGATGAGGGTGGCGCCCCAGCGGCGGAACAGCTCGGCGACGGCGGACTTGCCGGAGGCGATGTTGCCGGTGAGGGCGATGGAGAGCACGGGGAGTCTCAGGTCACAGGTCGCAGGTCGTAGGGTCACCTTCCGGAACCCGCGGCGGCGACTGAAGCGCCGATCCGAGGCTGATGCGAGCGAATCGTCGCAGCTCCGTGTCGCGCCGACGGCCGCATCCCTCCGCCAGGTTCGCCGAGATCGAGCTGGCGGCCCGCCTCATCTGAGAAGTGAGACCGAACCGCTCCCCATTGGGAAAGGAGGAGGTAATCCTGTAGGTGTCGACAGCCAGTCGCAGTGCCGTACGCCACACCTCGAGCTTCCGAAAGTCGCCCACCCGGAGACCCCCTGTAGTGTCTCAGGAGAACTCTCACCCGAAGCCGAGCTCCGCCTCCAACCGGTTTCGCCCTGCCCGGCGCCCTTTGTTGCCGCCGAGACCTGCGGCCTGCGACCTGCGACTTTAGACTTTCGACCCTCGACCCTCGACTCCCTCCAACAACTCCCGCTGATCCTCGTCCCTCCGCGGCACCTTGTGGCAGTGCCGGCACCGGGCCTCGTAGCTCTCCCGCCCGCCGATCATGATCGTGGGGGAATCGTAGCGGGCGGGTTTGCCGTCGAGGAGCCGCTGGTTCCGGCACGCGGGGTCGCCGCATACGACGCAGATCGCCTGGAGCTTGTCCACCACCTCGGCCACGGCCATCAGCGCGCCCATCGAGCCGAACGGCTCGCCCCGGAAATCGGTGTCGGTGCCGGCCAGTATCACCCGGATGCCTCGAGCCGCGAGGGCGGCGGCGACCGGGAGGACGTCGGCATCGAGGAACTGCGCCTCGTCGATCGCCACGATCTCCGCATCCGGCCGCACCAGCCGGAAGATCTCCGCCGCGGAGTCCACCGGCGAGGCATCGAACTCGGTGCCGTCATGACTGGTGACGCTGTAGAGCCCGGCATACCGGCTGTCGAGATGCGACTTGAAGACCTGTACCCGGCGGCGCGCGATGAGGCCCCGCCGCACCCGGCGGATCAGCTCCTCGCTCTTCCCGCTGAACATCACGCCGCTGATCACCTCGATCCAGCCGGGGTGTTTGCCGTAGTTCATGGACGCTCCGGACTAGGGGGGGCAGCGGGGCAGGGGGGCCGCGGGGCAGAAACGGCACACCCGCCGCCCCCAGGCCCTGCGGTGTGTGTTGCGGCCCCGCTGCCTCGCTGAAAATGCCATCCGCCGCGACGAATCTCCACCCACCTTGCGGCCCTCTCGGCCGGGCGACGATATTCTCGCCCCTTCCCCATGCCGAGGAGTCCCCGTGAACAAACAGGAACTGGTCGATGCCGTCGCCAAGCGGCTGGGGATCACCAAGGGCCGGGCCAGCGAGATCACCGAGCTCTTCTTTTCGGAGAGCGGGGTCATTGCGGCGGAGCTCAGGCGGGGAGGGAAGGTGGCCATCTCCGGGTTCGGCAACTTCGAGACCCGTACTCGGGCGGCGCGCGAAGGCCGCAACCCGCGAACCGGCAAGACCATCACGCTCAAGGCCTCGACCGTCCCCGCGTTTCGGGCGGCCAAGGCCTTGAAGGAGCTGGTGAACCGGAAGCGCTAGGGCCGGCGCGCGGGACGGGGCGAGCGGGCGGGGCGCGCCGCGCCGCGGTCCACCCGGGCGGTCACCCGCTTCCGCCGGATGGTCATCCCGTTCAGCGCGCTCGCTACCCGCTCCGCCTCCTGCGCCGGAACCTCCACCAGCGCGAACCCGTCCCGCAGCTCCACCCGCCCGATCCGTCCCCGGTCGATCCGCACGTCTTTGGTGAGGATCGCCACCAGGTCGTTGACCGTGGCGCCGTCCTTCTTGCCGACGCCTACATAG
>JACCSE010000159.1 GCA_013813145.1 Gemmatimonadales bacterium | reverse complement strand
CACTTGGGCACCGCAGCTCCGGGCATCGAGCCTCACACGCATCCCGGACGCTGCCCCGCTGCGCCTCCGCCCCCCTGCCCGCCCGCCCCGCCGACCCGCTACATTCCCCTCCGTCCCCCAGATCGAGCCGCGTCATGCAGTTCACCGACGAGTGGTTGGTGCCCACCCTGGAGCCGTTGCTGCCGGACCAGGCGATCGCCGCGCTTCGGCAGGAGCCGGCGCCGACGCCGGTCTCGCTGTGGGAGACCGTGGTCCAGCGGCGCCTGACGGGAGACGAGCAGATCCTCGCGGCGATCGCCACTAGGTTCCGGTTTCCGGTCGCCGACATGGCTCGCATCGATCCCCGGGTGGCGCAGTCGGTCCCGGAGCAGCTTGCCCGCCGGTTCAACGTGGTGTCGGTGGGCGAGACCGATTCCTATCTCGAGATCGCGACCGCCAATCCGTTCGACATCGACGCGGAAAAGGTGCTGGCCTTCGCGACCGGACGCGAGGTCCGGATGCTGCTCGCGTCGCCCGGGCGGCTCAGGGCCATGGTGGACGAGCTGTATCGCGGTAGCGACGAGGTGGTCACCCGCCTGCTGGAGGGGATCAGCGGCGATCTCGAGGTCAAGGAGATCGCCGATGAAGAGGAGGAGGCCGCCAGCGCCGAAGAGGCGAGCCAGCGGCCCATCATCCGGCTGGTGGACATGATGCTGGCCGACGGAGTGGCCAGCCGGGCGAGCGACGTGCACGTGGAGCCGATCGAGGGCGGGGTGGTGGTCCGCTACCGCATCGATGGCGTGCTGCGGCAGGTCATGAAGATTCCGCGGAACGCGGGGCTTCCCCTTATCTCCCGCATCAAGATCATGTCAGGCCTCGACATCGCCGACCGCCTGCGGCCCCAGGACGGGCGCGCCCGGGTATCGGTGAACGGCGAGGCCGTGGATCTGCGGGTCTCGACCCTTCCCGCGACGCTCGGCGAGAAGGTCGTGATCCGCATCCTGAGTCAGCGCTCCACGGTGCTCAGCCTCGACGCGCTGGGCATGCACGAGGACGAGCAGCGGGCGGTCGCCGCCCTGCTGAGCTACAAGGAAGGGATCCTGCTGGTCACCGGCCCCACCGGCTCGGGCAAGACGACGACCCTCTATTCGGCGATCCGGATGATCCAGAGCGAAGGGGTCAACATCGTGACGGTGGAAGACCCGGTCGAGTACCGGCTGGGCAAGAACATCGTCCAGGTCCAGGTGCACGACAAGGCGGGTCTCACCTTCGCCTCGGCGCTGCGCTCGATCCTGCGGCAGGACCCCGACGTGGTGCTCATCGGCGAGATCCGGGATCAGGAGACCGCGCAGATCGCGCTCCAGGCATCGCTCACCGGACACCTGGTGCTCTCGACCCTCCACACCAACGATGCGCCGAATGCGATCACCCGGCTGGTCGACATGGGCATGGAACCCTACAAGATCGCCTCGGCGTTGCGCGGGGTGGTGGCCCAGCGGCTCATGCGGCGGGTCTGCCTCGCCTGCCGCGAGGTGGCGACCGATCCGGTCCCCAACCAGGTCACCCGCTTCGTACCCGCCGAGACCACGTTGTACCGGGCGGTGGGCTGCCCCCAGTGCTCGCAGACCGGTTACCGGGGCCGCTTCAGCATCGTCGAGGTGCTGGCGATGAATGCCGATCTCGAGCGCCGGATCGGCCAGGGCGCCACCGCCGATCAGATCGCCGACGGTGCCCGGGAGAACGGGATGCGCTCCCTTTGGGAGAGCGGCCTCCGTCACGTCCTCAAGGGGGAATCCACCCTCGAGGAGCTGCTGCGGGTGACGGATGTGCCCCAGGAGGAAGCCCCGCCGCGGCGGCCCGAACGGGAGCGGCCTGGTCGCACCAGTCGAGAGATCACTCCGCCGCCTGCCGCGGCCCCGCCGCCGCCGAGCGCCCTCGACCTGATGAACCTGGAGCTGGTGGATGAGGCCCCCGTCGCGGAGGGCGTGACCCGGCGGTCCGTCCGGGGCGGTGGCGCCTGCGTGCTGCTGGTCGAGGACGAGGATCAGTTGCGCCGGGTCATGAAGGATCTGCTGGAACGCGAGGGGTACACCGTCGCCGAGGCCCGCGACGGGATCCACGCGCTGGATCAGGTGGACCGCTTCGCCCCGGACGTCATCATCCTGGATCTGAACCTCCCGGGGCTCGACGGGTACAGCGTGCTCTCCCAGCTCCGCTCCCGGCCGGCCACCCGCGACATCCCGGTCATGGTGCTCACCGCGAAAGGCGACGAGGACAACGAAGTGCGGGTCTTCGAGCTCGGGGCCGACGACTTCATCACCAAGCCGTTCCGGGCCCGGGCCCTCTCGGCCCGGCTCGAGGCGGTGCTCGGCCGCCACCGCGCTTGAGCCGCTCGCCCACTCCTCCGGCCACTTCCGCTCCCGCCCGCCCGCTTCCAGACGACCGCACCGGCCCGGCGGCCGCGCTCCCGGACGGCTCCGCCGGACTCGCCCTGATCAAGCCGGCCGTGCGGGCTCAGTCGGCCTACATCCTTCGCGCGCCCCCCGCCCGCCGGAAGCTCAACCAGAACGAGTGCCCGCTCGACCTGCCGCCCCCGCTCAAGCGGGCCATCCTCGACGCTGTGGCCGCGGCGCCGTGGCAGCGCTACCCCGAGTTCGTGCCGGGCGAGCTGCTGGAGCGGCTGGCCGCGCACTACCGCTGGCGCCCCGACGGCATCCTTGCCGGGAACGGCTCCAACGAGCTGATCCAGGCCACGCTTTCCGTCACCCTCGGTGCCGGCGACGCGGTGGTGGCCCCCTCGCCGACCTTCTCGCTCTACCGGCTGCTCACCGGCGTGCTGGGCGGCCGCTACATTGGGGTGCCGCTGGGGGCGGACTTCGAGTACGACGTCGATCGGCTGATCTCGAACGTGGTGCGGGAGCGGGCCCGGGTGATCGTGCTCAACTCGCCCAATAATCCGACCGGGTCGGCGCTTCCGGCCGGAGCGGTGGAGCGGATCCTGCGCGACACCGAGGCCCTCGTGGTGTGCGACGAGGCGTACGCGGAGTTCGGCGGCCCCAGCGCCATTCCGCTCCTGGCGCGAAGCTCCCGGCTGGTGGTGCTGCGCACCTTCTCGAAGGCGATGGGGCTGGCCGGGCTTCGCTTCGGCGTGGCGCTGGCCCACCCGGAGGTGACGGCGGAGCTGGCCAAGGGGAAGCTGCCCTACAACGTGAACCTGGTGACGCTGGCGGCGGCCGCGGCGGCGCTGCGGGAGGGGCCGCTGTTCGCGGAGCGCACCCGGCAGATCGTCGCCACCCGCGACCGTTTTGTCGCGCGGCTCGCGACCCTCTCCGGCATCACGGTCTATCCCACCGCGGCAAACTTCGTTCTCTTCCGCTGCCGCACGGTTCCCGCGCGGGAGGTCTTCCGCCGTTTGTACGATGAGTACGGCATCCTGGTGCGCGACGTCTCCAATGCCGGCGAGCTGACCGAGTGCCTGCGGATCTCCATCGGCACCGACGACGACATGGACGCCGACCTCGCGGCGATGGCGGAGATCTTCGGGAGGCCCAATTGCCCCGCATAGGCGAGATCCGGCGCACCACGAAGGAGACCGATCTGTTCGTGCGGGTGGACCTCGACGGCCGGGGCGAGGCGGTGGTGAAGACGGGGATCGGGTTCTTCGACCACATGCTCCAGGCGCTCGCGCGGCACGGGCTGATGGACCTGACCGTCGAGGCCAACGGCGATCTTCACGTGGACGGCCACCACACCGTCGAGGACACCGGGATCGCGCTCGGCATGGCCCTGGCCCGGGCCCTCGGCGACCGGGCCGGGATCCGGCGCTACGCCGACGCTCTGGTGCCGCTCGATGATGCGCTCGTCCGGGCGGTGGTGGACGTCTCCGGCCGTCCCTACCTCCACTACGAGGTGGACATCTCCAAGTGGCAGATGCTGGGCGACTACGACGTGTTCCTGACGCCGGAATTCTTCCGCGCCCTGGTGCTCAACGCCGGCCTCACCGCCCACCTCGACCTGGTCCGCGGCGACAACCCGCATCACATCGTCGAGGCGGCGTTCAAGGCGTTCGCCCGGGCGCTCGACGACGCCACCACAATCGACCCACGCGTCGTCGGGGTGCCGTCCACCAAGGGCACGCTGTGATCGCGGTGGTGGATTACGGGGTGAACAATCTCCTGAGCGTCGTGCGCGCCTTGGCCGCCGGCGGGCACACGGCCACGCTCACCACCGATCCCGACACGGTGCGCGGCGCCGAGCGGGTGGTCATGCCCGGAGTGGGCCACTTCGGCCAGGCGGCACGCACCCTGGAGCGAAGCGGCCTCGGGC
>JACCSE010000251.1 GCA_013813145.1 Gemmatimonadales bacterium | reverse complement strand
CTCAGGTCGCTTGATTGAAGCCGGTCCGTCCCTGCTGACTCGGCTGCGGTTGTAGCTTACCTTCCTCGGAATGCCGCTGCCAGTCAGATCTGCGGCCTGCGCCCTGAGACCTCCTGCGACCTGCGACCTGCAACCCATGCTCCTCACCGGACAAACCATTCTCTTCTTCGCCGGGCCCCTGTACGAGGACCTCGAGCTCTGGTATCCCAAGATCCGCCTGGAGGAGGAAGGGGCGCGCACCGTGATCGCCGGGACCGGCGAGAAGACCTACCAGGGCAAGCGCGGCTACCCGCTGACGGTGGACACCAGCGTGGACCAGATCGAGGCCGCCGCTTTCGACGGGCTGGTGATCCCGGGGGGCTACGCTCCGGACATCATGCGCCGCTCCACCCGGCTGCTAGAGCTCACCCGAGAGATCAACGACGCTGGCAAGCCGGTCGCCTTCATTTGCCACGCGGGATGGGTACCGATCTCCGCCGGGATCGTACGCGGCAAGCGGGGGACCAGCGTCGGCGCGATCCGGGACGACCTGGTGAACGCGGGGATGCTCTGGGAGGACAGTCCGGTGGTGGTAGACGGAAATCTGATCTCCTCCCGAACGCCGGCGGACTTGCCGGATTTCATGCGGGCCCTGATCCGGGCGCTGTCGCAGGTCTCAGGTCGCAAGTCACAAGTCGAGCGACCGCAGGCGGCCACCAGCAAGACCTGAGACCTGCGACCAGAGACCTGCGACCGCTGCTCATGCCCCTCTCCGACGCCCAGCGCCGGGTCCATGCCTGGATCAGCCAGTACCAGGAAGGCTACTTCCATCCACTCACCAACCTCGCCCGGCTCAGCGAGGAAGTGGGCGAGCTGGCGCGCGAGGTCAACCACCGGTTCGGTCAGAAGACCAAGAAAAAGGACGAACCCGCCGGCGACCTCGCTATGGAAATGGCCGACATCCTCTTCGTCCTGATCTGCATGGCCAACCGGGAGGGGATCGATCTGGAGGAGGCGTTCGACCGGATGATGGCGAAGGTGGAGAGCCGTGATGCGGAGCGGTGGACGAGAAAGGCGGGGAACGGAGAACGGTAAACGGGGAACGGGATGATACCCCGCCGATCCCGTTCCCCGTTTACCGTTCCCGTTTACCGCTGCTCACTCCCACTCCTCCGGCGCGCTCTCCAGCTCCTCCAGCAACGTCAGATAGCTCTCGTAACGGCTCCCATCGATGGCACCGCTCGCCACCATCGCCCGGATGCTGCATCCGGGCTCCGAGCGGTGGCGGCAGTCGGCGTAGCGGCATTGGCCGAGGCCGGGACGGAATTCGGGGAAGCAGTCATCCAGCTCGGCCGGATTGACGCCCCACAGTCCTACCTCGCTGAACCCCGGCGTGTCCACCAGAAACCCGCCGGCCTCGAGCGGCAGCATGACCGCGGAAACGGTGGTGTTCTTCCCCCGGCGCACCTTGGCGCTGATCTCGCCGATGCGGAGCCGGAGCCCCGGCTGCACCGCGTTGAGCAGGCTCGACTTCCCGGCCCCCGAGGGGCCGGTCACGACCGAGATCCGTCCGGCGAGCGCCGCCCGGAGCGCATCGATGCCCTCGCCGGTGCGGACCGAGGTGGGATGGACCGGGTAGCCGGCGCCGCGGCAGCGAGCGACCAGCTCGGCCCCGGGGTCGAGGTCCACCTTGTTGGCGATCACCGCCGCGGCTATTTCGTTGGCTTCCGCGACGACCAGGAGTCGGTCGATGAGCTGGGGGATGGGAGGGGGATCGGCGGTGGCGGTGACGACGAGAACTTGATCGATGTTGGCGGCGATGGGCCGGGCGCCGCGCCCCTCGGGCACCCGGCGCTCCAGCAACGTGGTGCGGGGCTCGACCGCGACGACGGCGTGCAACTCGCCGCCGGCCTCGGCCTCCAGGCGCACCCGGTCGCCGACGACCACCTTCGGCATGTCGCGCTTCATCTTGCCGCGGAGCACCGCCCGGACCTCGCCGGCCGTGGTGGCCACTCGGTAGACCGACCCGTCCCGCTCGAGCACCGTGCCGAGCAGCTCGCTCACCACTCCGCGGGCGCCCGGGCGATCGCCTCGTCGAGCGCTGCCTTCACGTCGAAGAGCGAGAGCGTCTCCAGGCGCTCGGTGGCCTCCACCGGCGTCCGTCCCCAGGCGAGCGACTCGGTTTCCACGTGCCCCACCGGGCGCTCACCTCCGGGAGACCAGCGGACGAAGAGCAGGGCCGCGCCGAACAGCCCGCGCAGGTCCGGCTCCTCGTCCACGTACACGGCGACCGAGTAGGCCTGACCGTCGCTGCCGCCGAAGGCGGCCGCCCGATCGTGCTTCCGCATGTAGCCGCCCAGCGTGAACTCGCTCACCGTTTCGGCACCGATTCCCG
>JACCSE010000237.1 GCA_013813145.1 Gemmatimonadales bacterium | reverse complement strand
ACCCTATCGTATCCGGCTGGATCCCGGCGTCGACGATGGCCTTCTCCACCACCGCGGCGATTCCCTGCGGACTGGGCGCGGTGTAGCTGCGCTTGTCGCCACCGTCGTTGTTCACGGCGGATCCGCGGATCACCGCGTGGATGTGGTCGCCGTCCTCCAGGGCCCGATCCAGCGGCTTGAGCACCACCACCCCCACGCCGGAGCCGAACACGGTGCCATGCGCCTCGGCATCGAATGCCCGGGTGTGCCCGTCCTTGGAGCGGACCCCGCCGGCTTTGTACCCAGCGCGCTGAGGAACCTTGACGGAGACGCCCCCCGCGAGGGCGACGTCGCAGTCCCCGCTCTGGAGCGCGCGGCAGGCGAGATGCACTGCCACCAGCGAGGTGGAGCTGGCGGTCTGCACGGTGACGCTCGGACCGCGCAGGTCGAGCTTATAGGATACCCGCGTCGCCAGGTAGTCGTTGTCGCTGCCGATCGCGACCTGGAATCCATCCAGCGCATCGAGCAGCTCCCGGTGGGTCATCAGGTTGTTGTGCAGGTAGGTGTTGTGTCCCGCGCCGGCAAAGACCCCGATCGCTTCGCGACAGCGAGTCGAGTCGTATCCGGCCGATTCCACCGCTTCCCAGGCGCACTCGAGGAACAGGCGGTGCTGAGGATCCATAATCTCCGCCTCGCGCACCCCGACCTCGAAGAACTCCGCGTCGAACAGCTCGATATCTTCAAGGATCGCGCCGGCGGGGACATAGGCGGGATCCTCGATCGCCGCGCGGCTCACTCCGGATGCCAGCAGCTCCGCTTCCGTGAAGCGCGAGATGGCTTCGCGTCCCTCGCGGAGATTGGTCCAGAACGCCTCGACCGAGGCGGCCCCGGGTAAGCGGCAGGCCATGCCGATGATGGCGATCGCGGGGCGGTCGGCGGCCGCGCTGAGCTCGAGCGGGCCCGTCATCCGGTCCCCTGGGCTTGCTGGAGACAGGCCCGCAGCTCCGCGGCCAGCCCCTCGACGTGGGGCTCGTACATGATGGTCCGGTGGTCGCCGTCGATCAGGCGAACATCGACGCCGCCGAGGGCGACACGGTCCCATCCCCAGTAACGATCAGCCAGTGACTCCGTCTGCGCATGTGCCCGGATGAGCGTCACGGCCCCCGGGTAGGGCTTCGGCCGATGACGGCGGCCGGCCTGAATGAGCGCTCCGTGCCGCTTGCGCAAGCCGGGCAGCACCGCACGGCCCAATCGAAGCGACAGGCCGAACGCGAGTCCGCCGGCCAGCTCGGTCACGAAATTGCTGATCCGGGCGCCGAGGAAGGCCGGAATCGTCCGCGGGTCGATCGCCTTCAGGCGGCGCAGGTTGTGCCCGATCCGCTGCCAGTAATTTCGGCCCCGGGATTTCACCCTTCGATGCATGGGGGCCGCCTTGTGGTGGCCCGGGCACATGCTGTCGATCACGGCGAGCAGAGCCACCTTCTCCCCGGCGGCCTGAAGTTGACAGCCCATCTCGAATGCCAGGCCGCCGGCCCAGCAATATCCGCAGAGGAGATAGGGGCCTTCCGGCTGAAGCGCGCGCAGCTCGCGGATGTAATCGGCGGCCAGATCCTCCACCGTCTGGATCCTCGCGGCTCCGTCGGGACCTAGCGGGGCCTCGAAGCCGTAGACCGGCTGGTCGGCGCCGAGGCGAGCGGCGAGATCGCGATAGCGCAGGAGACTGCCCCAGGCTCCATGGGCCAGAAAAAGAGGCGGACGAGTGCCCCGAGGCTGGAGCGCCACCAGCGCCTTCGAGGGGCCCGACGGCGCCCTTGCGGCCAGCTCGAGTGCCTCGGCGAGTCGGGCGATGGTGGCGGACTGGAACAGGGTGGAGAGCGGCAGCCGGTGACCGAACGCTTCCTCGATGCGCGCAAAGAGTTTGACGGCGAGCAGTGAGTGGCCGCCCAGCTCGAAGAAGTCGTCGTTCAGCCCGACCCGCTCGACGCCGAGCAGCTCGGTCCAGATCGCCGCCAGACGCAGCTCGGCCTCGGTGCGCGGCGCCACGAACGATTCGAGCGCGGTCCGGGTGCCGTCGGGTGCCGGAAGGGCTCGGCGGTCGACCTTGCCGTTGGGGGTGAGCGGAAGCGCGTTCAGGATGACGAAAGCGGCCGGAACCATGTAGTCGGGCAGACGGTCGCGCAGGTGGGCCCGCAGCGCCGGCGCGAGCTCCCGAGAGCGGGCCCGCGCGAGCGGCTGGTTGGCGTAGGCTCGCTCGGGCCGGGCAGGGGACGCCTTCTCCGCGTCCGGTCCCGGCGGCGTTGCGCCGGCGTCGGCACGCACCAGGGTCACATCGTACCGCCCTTCCGCGTTGCAGCGGGCCCAGCTCACCAGGACCCGATACTCCAGTTCGTCCCCTAGCGACCAGAACGCCTCCGGGTCGATTCCGCCGGCCAGCTCACCGGCGCTCCGGCGCAACTCGCCGGCGGTGACCGCACCGTCGCTCGCGGCGATTGCGGCGGCGGCCCATGCGTCGGAGGACACTCGCCCGTTCGGCACATTCGACAGCGCGAGCGACACCGGCCGCTCGTTGTAGAGCACCCGCCGCAGCTCCGGTATGCTCCATCCACCTCCCTCCCACTCTGCGGGAGGAGGCCCGACTCGGGGGCCGGTGGCCGGAGCGGCGTGCAACGTCACGTCGTAGCGGAAGCGGGTCAGCTCGTTGTCGGCGCGGCCGCGCTTGGGCTCGATCTCCACCCGCCCGATCTTCGGAAGCCGCCCGGGCAGCGCCGCGAAAAAGGCCGGCGCAACCGCCAACTCGCACTCAGCCGCGACCTGACTGCGCATCCGCTGCCGGAGCTGGTCGAGCTGGAGCGAGGCGGGGGCCCGGTGCAGCTCGACCGAGGCGTGGAATGCCTCGAGCAGGTCGAAGTTCCGCACGTCGCCGACGAAGATCGCGCCACCGGGCGCTACCGCCTCCGCCGCGCATTCCAGGACC
>JACCSE010000222.1 GCA_013813145.1 Gemmatimonadales bacterium | reverse complement strand
CGCCTCGCGACGGGGCGGATCTCGTATTCGCCATCCATGTCCGGATAGATCTCGACGATCGAGGCGCCGCTCGGCGTCTCCGAATCGATCAGGGGTAGACTCGGGGAATATCGCCTTGGCGAAGGGGCGAGCGAATGGCCAGGGTGACGTCGGTGGTGCTGAGCTCCGCGCGGTAAACCTGCTTGGCTTGGAGGAACACCCGCACAAACTCGCCGGTGCCGGAGATGAAATCGTGGTCCAGCACCACGGTGTCGGTGCTGTCTCTGGCCTGTACGGCGAGCGCGGCCGTGCCGCTCTGGCCGGCCAGGCTCGGGGCAAGACACACGGCGAGCCAGACGACCGCGGGCACGAGTCGACGCATGGCGGTTTCCCGAGTCTCAGGAACGGGGACCGCCAGTTCAGGCAAAGCCCGGGCCGCCGGTTACGCGCGTGCCCTGTCGGGTTCCGGCGGCGTTCTCTCACGCGAAATGCATCGCTTCCGCTCAGATTTCAGTCCCGCTCATCACCACGGCACCTTTGGGGATGATGACCAGGCTGTCGCGCACGTAGAAGTTGGGTCCGTCGAACTCGGCCGGCTTTCCTTCCGGCGTGATCCGCACCTCATCCCCGATGCGCGCGTTCTTGTCCACGATGGTGCGATCGATCCAGGCACCCTGGCCGATCCCGATCGGGGGCGCGCCCTCGGGTTTCGCCCGGTCCGGGGTCTCGTAGTAGTCGGCACCCATGACGAGTGAGTCGCGGATGGTGGAGCCAGCCTCGATCCGGCTGCGCACGCCGACCAGGGAGTGGTCGATGAACGCGTCGTTGATGATGCAGCCGTCGGCGATGATGGAGCGCTCGATCCGGCTCTTGATGATCTTGGTGGCCGGCAGGTAGCGGGCGTGGGTGTAGATCGGGGCCGTGGCATCGTAGAAGTTGAACTTGGGCAGCGGGGCGCAGAGGTCGAGATTGGCCTCGTAGAACGACCGGATGGTCCCGATGTCCTCCCAGTAGCCCTGATGCTGAAAGGCGTACACCCGCCGGCTGCCGATGAGCTTGGGGATGACGTGCTTGCCGAAGTCAGCCTCCGAGCCGTGAAGCGCGTCGGCGAGAACGCCCCGGTCGAAGACGTAGATGCCCATCGAGGCGGGTAGGCTGTCGGGGTCCACCGGCTCGTCGAAGTCGCCGGCCGAGGTCCAGTCCACTCGAAGCGAGGCGAGCAGGTCGGGATCGGCCGGCTTCTCCACGAAGCGGGTCACCCGGCCGTCGGGCGCCATCTGCATGATCCCGAACGCCCGCGCGGCCGTGGGTGGCACCGGGGTGGTCGCAACGGTGACCTCGGCGCCACTCGACACGTGCTTCTCGAGCAGAGCCCGGAAATTCATCCGGTACAGCTGGTCGCCCGAGAGGATCAGCACCAGCCGGTGCGGGTAGTCGTCGAGATGAAGCAGGTTCTGCCGGACCGCGTCGGCGGTGCCCTGGTACCAGCTCTCCCGGTCGGTGCGCTGCTGCGCCGCCAGGATCTCGACGAATCCCGGTGAGAAGGTGTCGAACCGATAGCTGTCCTGGATGTGCCGGTGGAGCGAGCTGCTGTTGAATTGGGTGAGAACGAAGATCCGGCGCAGCTCGGAGTTGAGGCAGTTGCTGATGGGGATGTCCACCAGCCGGTACTTGCCGGCGAGCGGCACGGCTGGCTTGGCGCGGTCCTTGGTGAGGGGAAAGAGACGGGTACCGGCTCCGCCGCCCAGGATGACGGCGACGATATCGTGGGGCCGGAGTGCCGCCCAGCTCGCCACCGGCTAGCCGCCGCCCACCGCGGTGCCGCAGTTCACGCAGTGCTTCCACCCGGGTTCCAGCTCGCTCCGGCACCGCGAGCAGGTGGGGACCGTCTGACTCCGCCCGCAGTGCGGGCAGAAGCTTACGGCTCGTTGGGCCGGCAGGGTCTCGGCGCAGTAGAGGCAGCGGGGTGCCGCTGGCTCGCCGGCGGCAGATTTGGGCTCGGCCGGTTCCTGTTGCAGCAGCTCGTCGCCTTCCGATATATCGTCCAGTTCCGAGATTTCACCGAGCCGGGGTTTGTCAGCGAGCCGAGCCAGCTCGGAGACGTCCGTCTCGGGCGGGGCGTAGGCCGCTGCCCGCTCCCGAGCGGGGTCGAGCGCACGGGCCAGCGGTTCGGAGCGAAGGGTGAGCACCACGTGCTCGAAGGCGTGCAGGAGGCCCAGGTCCGGGTTCGGTGCCCGAAGCTCCCTGGCGAATCGAGCGCGGGCCTCCTCGGGTTCGATGCGCACCAGCCCGCCTTCGCCCGCGCAGAGGCGAAGGAGGACCATCTCGTAGTCCTCGCTGCTCTCGAGCTCGAGGGCGCGGCGGTTCGCGCGGTAGGGCACGATGTCGCGCTGAAGCTCGGCCAGCGGCAGCGGCCGGTGGAGCCGCGCCGGGTCGGTGCTGGCGAGGTTCTCGACGAGCCGGCGGAAGAAGCGCTCCAGGTCGGTCACGAGGTGTTCTCGAATGGTCGGGCGGTGTGGCAGCTTAGGAGGTCCTGCGGGGGACTGTCAAGCAAGGTCAATTTTCCTCCGCCAGGGGCAACGGTTCGCCGGAGGCGACCCGCGTCTCCAGCGCGGTGAAGGCCGCGTCGGGATCGTACTCCAGGTAGAGCCCTTTGGCCCGCCGCGCCTCGAGCCAGGTACCGAACCCCGAGGCAACGATCCCGGCCGAGGTGGTCTGCTCCCGTGCCGCCTTGACGGCCAGGTCGTTGGCGTACTCGTTCTTGGCGTGTCCCCGGTGCCCGCGCACCCAGGTCC
>JACCSE010000216.1 GCA_013813145.1 Gemmatimonadales bacterium | reverse complement strand
AAGCTCCTCCTCCGCAAGCGCGCGGCGAGCGGTGCGGGTGACGATGGTGGTCACCACGACGGTCGCGGCAAGTCCGAGTGCCAGGATTGCATAGTAGCCCGTGCCTTTCTCGATGGGAGCGCCGCCGGCAAGGCGGGCGACGTCGCCGACCACTTTTCCGTAGTAGACGTACAGCAGCGTTCCGGGCAGCATTCCGGCGGAGGCGATCGCGAAATCCGCGAACCGTATTCGGGTGACACCGAGAGCGTAGTTCAGCAGGTTGAACGGGACCACGGGACTGAGGCGGAGGAGGAACACGATCTTGCGTCCCTCCCGGCCCACCGCCCGATCGATGGCGGCGAACCGGGGGTTGCCGGTGAGCCGCCGCTCCACCGCGCGGCGGGCGACATATCGGGCCACCAGGAAGGCGGCTGAGGCGCCAAGCGTGGCGCCGACCAGTACCAGGGCGGTGCCCTGCACCAGGCCGAAGATGGCGCCGGCTCCGAGGGTGAGCAGCGAGCCCGGCACGAACGCCACGGTGGCGACGATGTAGCCGGCGACGAAGACGACAGCTCCCCACCAGCCCAAGCTCTGCACCCACGCGGCGAACTGCGGGATGAGTCCGGCCGCGCGCCGGCCCGCGACCAGCACGATCGCGAGGATCGCCAGCACCCCGAGGATGCGGCCAAGGCGAGGGGGCATACTCGTTCTACGCCTCGCGCGACGCGGCCGGATGCGGCGGCGCCGACGGGAGACGCAAGCGGGCGCGGGCGCCGCGAGCGCCGGGCCTGGGCTCGAGCAGGAGCGAACCACCATGGGCTTCCGCGATCTGCCGGCTCAGCGGAAGGCCGATGCCCGAGCCGTTCGCCTTGGTCGTGAAGAAGGGGACGAACAGGTTTCCCGGATCGGGAAGGCCGGGCCCCTCGTCGTCCACCACCACCTCGATCATCCCGCCGGCCATCCGCCAGCTTACCTCGACGCCGCCGCTGGTCTCGAGCGCGGCGTCGGCGGCGTTGCGCACCAGGTTGATCAGGAGCTGATCAAGCTGGTCGCCGTCGGCGGTGACCCGGAGATCGGGGCCAGGCGCCACCTGCACCGGGATCCGGGTTTCCAGCGCGGCGACTCGCCGGACCCATTCGTCCACCCCGACCGGACGGAGCCGAGGCTGGGGCAGCCGGGCGAGGCGTGCGTAGGCGGTCATGAAACGGGCCAGCGATTCGGAGCGGCCTTCGATCACCTGAAGTCCGGAGCGGAGGTCGTGCTCCCAGTCGGCGGGCCGGCTGCTCCGGCCGGCCAGCGTGCGCAGGCTGCCGGCGATGGACTTGATCGGCGCGAGGGAGTTGTTGATCTCGTGGCCCAGCACCCGAACCAGACGCTGCCACGCCGAGCGCTCCTCCGCGCGGAGCACGCGGCTCAGATCCGAGAGCACCAGGAGCTGGTGCGGCAGTCCGTCCTGCCGGAAAGTACTGCACCGGATCTCCCACCGCCCCGCGGCGCCGGGGAAGGCGGCATCCACCGAGCGGGGGGAGTCGCCGTTCAGGCACTGCACCAGACCCAGCGCGTCCGCGGGCCGTCCCAGCAGCCGTTCGGCCGGCTGGGCCAGCAGCCGCTCACCACCGCGATTCACCAGCCGAAGCCGCCGGTCGCCGTCGAAGGCGAACACCGCGACGTCGATCTCCTCCATCACCCGACGGAGCAGGGCCGTGGCCTCGAACGCGCGGAGCCGCTGCGAGCGGAGCGTCTCGCTCAGGGCGTTGACCTCCAGCAGCGCCAGGCCGAGGGCATCGTCGGCGCCGGCGCCGCGGGCGCGGATCGAGTAGTCGCCTTCGCGGAGCGCGCCGAGGAGGTTGGAGATGGTCTGAAGCGGCCGGACTACCCGCTCGCGCACCAGGAGCGCGCCGCCGAGCCAGACGCCGACGGCGAAGAGGGTGAAGGTAAGCCGGACGCGTAGCGGATAGGGGCCGGTCCAGAGCAGCCAGCAGGTCACCATCACCGCGGGCAGCCCGGCGCCCAGGGAGGCGGTAAAGACCCTCGTCTCGTGGGTCCGGGAGCGTCGGCGCTCAGAGCCCATGATGCTGAAGCCGCCGATACAGGGCGCTCCGGCTCAGGCCCAGCGCCTTGGCCGCCTGGCTCACATTGCCGGCGTGGCGCTCCAGCGCCTTCCGTATCAGCAGTCGCTCCACCTCCTCCAGCGGCAGATCCTCCAGCCGGGCCGGCGCGCCGGCCCCGCGGAGCCCGAGATCTCCCGCGCGCACCAGGGTGCCCTGAGCCATCAGCACCGCGCGCTCGAGGGTATGGTCCAGCTCCCGCACGTTGCCGGGCCAGGGGTGCGCCTCCAGCGCGGCGAGCGCCTCGGGCTCGAACCCGCCCAGCGGCTTTCGGTAGCGCGCGGCGTAGCGGCGGAGAAAGTGCCCGGCGAACGCCCGCAGGTCCTCCGGCCGCTCGCGCAGAGGAGGCAGCCGGATCTCGATGGTGTTGAGCCGGAAGAGCAGATCCTCGCGGAAGCGGCCCCCGGTCACTTCATCGTGAAGGTCCGCGTTGGTGGCCGACAGGATGCGGACGTCGATCCGGCGGGAGCGCGAGGCTCCGACCCGCTCCAGCTCTCCGGTCTCCAGCACCCGCAGGAGCTTGGCCTGCTGCCTCGGCTGGAGGGTGCCGATCTCGTCCAGCAGCAGGGTGCCCCCCTCAGCCAGCTCGAAGCGGCCGATCCGGTCGGCGCGCGCGTCGGTGAACGCGCCCTTCACGTGGCCGAACATCTCGCTCTCGAAGAGCCCCTCGGAGAGACCCCCCAGGTTCACCGCGACGAAAGGGCGGCCGGCGCGGGGTGAGGCGGCATGAATCCACTGGGCGACGACCTCTTTCCCGGTCCCGTGCTCGCCGGTGACGAGGACGTTGGCGTCCGAGGGGGCGACCCGCTCCATGAGCTGGAGCACCGGTCGCATCGAAGCGGAGGTGGCGATCAGCTCGGGTGTGCCGTCGCGCCGGAGCAGCCGATTCTCGCCCTCCAACTGCTGGCTGCGGCGCAGCGCCCGGCCCAGCTCCACCTGGGTGCGCGTGGTGGCGAGCAGGCGGGCGTTGTCCCAGGGTTTCTCGATGAAATCGCGGGCGCCGCGCCGCATCGCCTCGACCGCCTTCTCGACGCTGCCCCACGCTGTCATGACGATTGCGGGCAGGGTCGAGTCGAGCGTCTGGAGCTGGGAGACGAGCTCGAGTCCCTCGCGGCCCGTGGTGGTGTCACGGGCGTAGTTGAGGTCGAGGAGTACGGCATCGAAGTCGGACGACTGGACCGCGGCGAGCACGGCGGCGGGCGACGAGGCGGTCTCGATGGCGAAGCCCTCCGCCTTGAGCAACAGGCGGAGGGCTTCACGGACGTCGGGCTGATCGTCCGCGACGAGGATGCGCGGTAGAGCTTGGGCCACAACGGTTGCCTGTCGGTGGATCCGGCGGAATCTAACCCCGAACGAACCCGACTCCGGACCGCACCTAGTCCCGTCCAACACCTAGGAAGCGAGCGCCTGAACCCGAGGGGGGCGCCACCGGAGGACTGTGTGCTTG
>JACCSE010000200.1 GCA_013813145.1 Gemmatimonadales bacterium | reverse complement strand
GGCTGGGCGGCGGGTGAGTGGGAGCGGCTCGGGCTACTGGAGTTGAACCTGGCGGTGGCACGGGGGGAGATTCCGGACTTGATCGGCCTGGACGGCGCCCTCCGCGGCCACCAGGTCGGTGCGGAGGCGGCCTACGGCCTCGCCACGACGGCGGTGGCGGAGCTGGCGCGGAGAAACCCCACCGCCACCCTCGATCCGCTCATGCAGCGGCTCCGCCGCGGAGAATCGTTCGACGCGGCGGTCCTCGCGACCACCGGGCTCACGGTGGAACGCTTCGACGAGACGTGGAAGCAGACCGTCCGCCGCCGCTATGGCCTGGGCACCTGGCTGCTGGCCGGCGGTGGGTGGCTACTGGTGGCTGTCATCGTCCTCGGCCTCGTCCAGTTTCGGCGACGGGCCGACCAGGTGCGTCGAGCCGCGCTCGACGAGGGTTGGGAGGTCGATCCGGAAGCTATGGGCGGGCCTGAACTTGACCCAACCCGCCGGGAGTAGTAGGCTCAACCCCTATGTCAAGTTCACGACCTCCGACCGCGCCCCGGCGGCACCTGCTCGCCCGACGAAATCTGGTGATCCTGGCGGCGGCGGTCGTGGTGCTGGGGGCGGGGTACCTCACCCTCCAGGCCGGGCACCCGAGTGCCGCCGCGGTGATCCTGGTGATCGGCTACTGCGTGCTCTTCCCGCTCGGGATTGCCCTGTAACTGCAGGTGTTGGTTGTCACGGCACGGTCCCTGCTCTGGTGCTAAATCCCTGGGGTCCTGCCTGCTAGCGGGCGAATAGCTCAGCTGGTTCAGAGCGCCTGCCTTACACGCAGGATGTCGGGGGTTCGAATCCCTCTTCGCCCACTTCGAACCCGCTCGCCGAGCGCGCCGTTGCTGATCCTTCTGGATCGATCCTTTGTGGAGGTCATGGAATGTACCTGGTCCGTCTTGTCGCACTCACAACCCTCGCCTTGGCGGCCGCTGCGCCGCTGGCCGCGCAGGGCATTCCTCGCAACGCCCGCACCTCGCAGCAGAATGTCAACCTGACCCCTCGGTTCATGGTGGCCAACCCGTTCGCCTTCGCGGCGGCCGATTCGGCGCCGGCGGTGGCGATCGGCGGCTCCGTCCGCGAGGAGATGAAGGACGTCGTCGGCCGGGATTTCACGGTGGTCGAGCAGGCCCAGATGAACGACGCCCTCACCCAGTACGGCTATCCCAAGGACGCCATCCTGAGCCCCGCGCTCGCCGCGACGCTGGCGCGGAACATCCAGGCCCGATTCCTGGTCAGCTCGACCATGGCCAAGGGTCAGGGAAACCGGTACACGGTGACGGCCCGCATCGCGGGCACCAACGATGACGCCGGAAACGTGGTCAGCCTGACTCAGAACGCGGGTGAGAGTCCCCAGGCGTTCGGCCAGCGGTTGGCAAAGGCGCTCGAGCCCGCGGTGGGGGCGTTGGATGATGCCAAGGCCTGCGTCGATCAACGCACCAGCAAGACCGATAAGGCCACCGAGGC
This sequence comes from Gemmatimonadales bacterium, assembly GCA_013813145.1. Classification (GTDB taxonomy): domain Bacteria; phylum Gemmatimonadota; class Gemmatimonadetes; order Gemmatimonadales; family GWC2-71-9; genus CAVVWJ01. The sequence continues at coordinate 1,037 of JACCSE010000200.1, read as the reverse complement.
CGCCAACAAGGCCATCAAGGCGGTGCCCAGCCACGGGCTTGCCCACTACTGTCTGGCCCTGATCGCGCAGGCCAGGAAGGCGCCTCGCCAGGAGGTCGTGAAGCACCTTCAGGCGTCCACCAAGGGCGACCCGCTCAGCCTGCCGGTCTGGACCGCGCTCGCCACTCAGTACCAGCAGGCCAACGACACCGCCAACACCCTGGTGGCGTTCAAGCAGCTGCTGCGGGTGGCGCCGACCAATCAGAAACTGCGCGAGGAGCTGTTCAAGTACTTCCTCCAGTCGGGGCATCCCGAGACCGCGCTCGAGGTGGCGGACGAGGGGCTCAAGATCGACCCCTACAACGCGGACCTGTACGACCTGAAGAGCAACGCGTGTCTCTTCCTCAGCAACTTCAAGTGCGCGGTGGATGCCCTGGAGACGATGTATGCCACCGACTCCACCAAGGCGGACACGCTCTTCTTCACCAAGATCTCGGCGGCGGCGGCTGAGGGCGAGCAGCCCGACACGACCCGGCTGCTCAAGTGGGCCACGATGGGCGTGCGGAAATATCCGGACAACCCCACGCTGCTGGGCTATCTGAACCGGGCGTACGGGATGACGGGGCAGGTGGACAGCGTGGTGGCCGTCACCAACCGGATCATCGCCAAGGACACGACGGCCGTCTCGGCCGCCCTGGCGGCGGCCCAGGTGCTGATCAACCCGCCAGCTAACGCGGCACCGCGTGCCACCTCACCCGGAGGTACCGCCCCTCCGTCGGGGGCCACCACCGGCTCGGCGGTCACGACGACCGACACGATGAGGAGGGGCGCGGCCGATACGAGCACGGCGGGCGCCGCCGACACGACCGCCGCCCGCCGCGGGCGGCCCAAGGAGGCGGTGCCGTTCCTGGAGTACGCGATCAGGTACGGTGACCCTCAGGCCAAGGAGAACGCGGCCGCCCTGCTCTACACCGGCGCCGCGCCGCTGCTGCAGCCGCCGCAGGACCTGGCCGGTGCGGCGGAGTTGCTCCGGCTGGCGGTTCAGAACGCCAACCCCA
>JACCSE010000163.1 GCA_013813145.1 Gemmatimonadales bacterium | reverse complement strand
CTCCGGACCAGCACACAGTCCTCCGGTGGCGCCCCCCTCGCGTTCAGGCGCTCCCCTCCGTGCGCCGTGACGGGGTTTGGAGACCCACGCCCGTAGAGACGCGTCCGAGATCGTCCTGAGCTTGCCGTCCCCGGCTCTCAGCTTTAAGCGGAGTGAGGGCGCGCACGGAGGGCTGCGTGGATCGGCAGTAAGGTATCGAGGAGGCAAGCGATGATACGCACGGGTGCCGAGCGGGAGATCCGCGTCGAGCCGTTCGACCAGTACAACCGGCAGCTCGTCGCCAACGTCCACCCGGCGGAGTGGGTCAATCCCCGCGCGCGCGAGCGCTATCACCTCGTGGTGATCGGAGCAGGGACGGCGGGGTTGGTGACCGCTTCGATCGCGGCGGGTCTTGGTGCCCGGGTGGCGCTGGTTGAGCGGCATCTCATGGGCGGCGACTGCCTCAACGTGGGTTGCGTTCCATCGAAGGGGATCATCAGTGCCGCGCGTGCGTGGCAGACCGCGGCGGACGCGAGTCGGGTCTACGGCGGTCCGCGCGTGTCCGGCGCCGGCAACTTCGGTGAGGTGATGGAGCGGATGCGGAGACTCCGGGCCGGAATCAGCCGGGTGGACGGCGCGGCCCGGTTTCGCGATCTGGGCGTGGACGTCTTTCTCGGCGAGGCGCGGTTCACGGGGCGGGATCGGGCGGAGGTGGACGGGCAGACGCTGCGATTCCGCCGGGCGGTGATCGCCACCGGCGGCCGGGCCGCGGCACCGAGCATTCCTGGGCTCGCGAGCGCTGGGTACCTCACCAACGAAACCATCTTCTCGCTCACCGAGCTGCCGACTCACCTGCTGGTCCTCGGCGCGGGGCCCATCGGCTGCGAGATGGCGCAGGCGTTCGCCCGGCTCGGCTCCAAGGTGACTGTGGTGAACCGCGAGGCCCACGCCCTTCCCCGCGAGGACCCCGACGCCGGGCTCATCGTGGAGCGCGCGATGCAGCGACACGGCGTCCAATTTATCCACCGGGCGGCGGTTACCCGGGTGGAGAGTCGCGACGGCGGGCCGGTGCTGACCGTCGAGCGCGATGGCCGGAGCGAGCAGATCGCCTGCGATCGGATCCTCGCGGCCGTTGGTCGGACACCCAACGTGGAAGGGCTCGGGTTGGAAGTCGCCGGGGTCGGGGCCGACGCCGGGGGCGTGACCGTGGACGACCGGCTCCGAACCAGCAATCCGCGCATTTACGCGATCGGAGACGTTTCCTCCAAGTACAAGTTCACTCACGCCGCCGATGCCCAGGCGCGGCTCGTGATCGGCAACGCGCTCTTCTTCGGGCTTGGCGGTGGACGGGCGAGCCGTCTGATCGTCCCCTGGGCGACCTACACCTCGCCCGAGGTGGCCCACGTGGGCCTGTCGGAGCGCCAGGCGACCGAGGCCGGGCACCGGGTGCATACGATCACGATCCCGCTGCACGACGTGGACCGGGCGGTGCTCGACGGTGAGGAGGAAGGTTTCTTCCGGGTGCATCTCCGGCAGGGAACCGACCGGATCCTCGGCGCCACACTGGTCGCGGAGCACGCGGGGGACATGATCGGTGAGATCGGGGTGGCGATGACGGCAGGACTGGGACTGGGCAGGATCGGCGGCACGATTCACCCGTACCCCACCCAGTCCGAGGTTTTCCGAAAAGCCGCTGACGCCTGGAGCCGCACCCGCCTGACCCCGAGGGCGAAACGGGTGCTCGAATGGGTGTTCAGGGTAATGCGATAGAGGCAATGACGTCGGTTGGAATGCTGAGCCAGGGATCGGTCCGCTGACGCACTCGGGCACCGGATGCCCCGGCATCGAGCCTCACACGCATGCCCGGACCGATCCCTCGCTGCGCTCGGGATGACGTGCGCCGCGAGGCAAGCCGCGCGCCTGCGGTCGCCCGCGCCCGACGGGGCCCCCCCACTTCCCCGTCCGCCTCATCGCCCGTATCTAGGAGAGACTCGCGACTACCGTGTCCAACCCGCAGGCAAAGGCCGGTCCGCATGCTGAAAGAGTTCAAGGCGTTCGCGATGCGCGGGAACGTGCTCGATCTGGCCGTCGGCATCATCATCGGAGGGGCGTTCGGCACTATCGTGAAGTCGCTGGTAGACGACGTGCTCATGCCGCCGATCGGGCTGGCCCTGGGCAACGTGGACTTCTCCGACCTCTTCGTGCTCCTGAAACAAGGGACCAAAGCGCCCGCGCCCTACGCCACCCTCGCCGAGGCCCAGGCGGCCGGCGCCGTGACGGTGAACTACGGGCTCTTCGTCAACAGCGTGATCACTTTTCTGATCATCGCGTTCGCGGTGTTTCTTCTGGTGCGGGCCGTCAACCGGATGAAGCCGGCCGAAGCCGCCGCGGCGCCGAGCACCCGGGACTGTCCCTACTGCCGGATGGCGATCCCGGTCGGCGCCACCCGGTGCCCGCAGTGCACGTCCGAGCTGCGGGCGACGTAGCCGGACGGTCGCGCCTCGCTCAGCTCTCTCCGCGCAGCGCCAGCAGCGGATCCGCCAGTGCGGCGCGCCGCGCCGGCAGCAGACTGGCGGCGAGCGCCACAATGGTCAGCAGGAGCGCTATTCCGGCGAAGGTGGCCGGATCGGTGGCGCTCACCCCGAAGAGCAGCGACGCGATCAGCCGGGTGAGCCCCCAGGCACCGGCGAGTCCGATCGCCACACCGATGAGCGTCAAGCTCAGGGCACGATAGACCACCGACGCAATCAGGGCGCCGGGCGGCGCGCCGAGGGCGATCCTGACCCCCAGCTCGTGCGTCCGCTGCCGCACCAGGTAGGACATCACACCGTAGATCCCGACGGCCGCGAGCAGCAGTGCCGCCCCCGCGAATACCGCGAACAGCATCAGCGCGAACCGGGGAGTCGCCATCGCCGCGCCAACCAGGTCGTCCATCTCGCTGACGACCGGCGGAGGCAGCAGGGGGTCGGTCGAGGCCGTCACCTGACGCAGCGCCCGCTCCAACGCACCGCCGCCGCCCCTTACCAAGACCGTCATCGCCCGCTCCGGGTCGGCCAGCGCCGAGAAGTACATCATGGGGCGGATCTCAGGCGCCTCCAGGCTCTGATATCGGACGTCGGCGACGACACCCACGATGGTGTACAGCGGCCCTCCCACGGGATCACCCACCCGGAGGCGCCGGCCTACCGGGTCCTCGTTGGGCCAGTGTCGCCGCGCCATCCCGGCGCTGATCAGTGCCGTCATCGGTGCGCCCAAGCGGTCCTGCGGCGAGAAGTCGCGGCCTCGCAGCAGCCCGATGCCGAGCGTGTGCAGATATCCCGGGGTGATCACGCGGTAGTCTGCGTCCGGGACCTGGTCACCGGGCGGAATCAGTTGGCCTTCGGGGAGGAAAACGTTGCCGCTGTTCGGCCCGGCGAAGGGAACGCTGCTCACCGCCGCCGCATCGGCGACACCGGGCAGCCGTCGAACTCGCTCCAGCAACGTCTCGTAGAAGGCGCCGACTCGGCCGGAATCGGGGTACGACTCCTCCGGAAGCCGGATCGGAACGGCGACAACTCCCGCCGCCACGAAGCCGGTGTCCACCGATTGAAGCCGCGCGAAGCTCCGGAGCAGCAGCCCGGCGCCGACGAGCAGGATCAGCGAGAGCGCCACCTCGGAGACGACCAGGATTGCCAGTACCCGCTGCCCGACGACGGCCCGCCCCTCGCCTCGTCCCGCTTCTTTGAGAACCTCGCCGATGTTCGAGCGCGAAGCACCCAGGGCGGGCAGCAGTCCGAACAGCAGTCCACTCCCGAGCGCGACGGCGGCGGTGAAGGCGAGCACTGGACGATCCAGGCGCTCGGGGGACCATGTCCGCTCCGACCGCATGCAGCAGCCTGATTCCGAACGCGAGCGCCAGCCCCCCGCCGCCGCCGATCAGGCCCAGCACGGCGCGCTCGGTCAGCAGTTGGGTCGTGAGCCGGCCGCGGGTCGCTCCCAGCGCGGCCCTGAGCGCGATCTCCCGCCGCCGCGCCGCCGCGCGCGCCAGTTGGAGGTTCGCCGAGTTCGCGCAGGCGATGAGCAGCACGAATCCGACGACGCCCAGGAGCGCGAGCACCGCGCTCCGGAACTGGGGCTCGACGATCGTGTCGGCGAGCGACATCATGTTGACGGACCACCCCTGATTCGATGCCGGGTACTCCCGGGCGAGCCGGCCGGCCATCGAGTCCATCCGGAGCCGGGCGCGGTCGAGAGTCATTCCGGGCGCCAGGCGGGCAAGTACCCGGAGGTAGCGGTGTCCGTGGTCCACCGGAGCCTGGGCGAGCGACAGCGGCGTCCAGATCTGCGCCGGCGTTCCCGGAACCGCGAATCGCGGCGGCATGATCCCAACCACGGTGTAGGGCCGGCCGTCGATTTCGAGCTCGCTGCCGATGACCGAGGGATGGGATCCCAGCCGTGAGGTCCACAGCGCATGGTCGATCACGGCTGTCGCGGGCGCGTCGGGCCGCGTGTCTTCGGCGAGGAAGCCGCGTCCGTAGAGCGCGGTGACCCCGAGCAGCGCGAACAGGTCGGGCGTCGCGGCGGAAGCCTGAACTACCTCGGGCACCTCGCCGCGAACCAGCGTAGCCTCCCGCTGCCGCTCGAAGGCGCCCATCGCGGAGAACACACCTCGCTGCTCCCGCCACACCCGGAAGTCGGCTGCCGAGACCGAGAAGAATTCGAGGTCGCGCTCGGTGTTCCTCGACCAGAGCCGCACCAGCGATCCGGCATCGGGGTAGGGAAGGGGTCGGAGGAGCACGCCGTACGCAACGCTGAACACCGCGGTGTTGGCCCCGATGCCGAGGGCCATCGTGAGTGCCACGATGAACGAGAAGCCGGGATTCGCCGCGATCGTGCGCAGCGCGAAGCGCAGGTCCTGGGCGAGCGCATCCAGCCGAAGGGTGCGTCGCTGCCGCGACAGGCGTCGGCGGGCCAACCGCCGGCATTCGTCGCGCACGGTGGCCAGGCTGCCGAACCGGCGTCTCACTTCCTCCTCGGCTTCGGCAGGGGTCATTCCCGCGCGCTGAAACTTCGACCCGCATGGCCAGGTGGAACGCGAGCTCGTCGTCTACGTCCCGCTCCGGGTCGGCGCCGAAGAACCGGCTGTAGCGTCGCCGGAGCGACTCGCGGAACATGGGACGGTCAGGCCGGCTGGCGCGTCGCGTGGATGACTTTCGCGATCGCGGCGGCGAACTGGGTCCAGCTCTCGATCTCGGCGCGGAGCGCGCGTCGGCCGAGCGGGGTGAGCGTGTAGAATTTCGCCTGCCGGTTGTTCTCTGAAATGCCCCAGTGCGCCTCGATCATCTCCTTGTTCTCCAACCGGTGGAGCGCCGGGTAGAGCGAGCCCTCTTCTACCCGGAGCGCGTCGTCGGTGGTGTCCTGGATCCACCTCGCGATGGCGTAACCGTGCATCGGTCCCCAGGTGACGCTCTTGAGGATGAGCAGCTCGATCGCCCCGCGTTTGAACTCGAGATCCGCCGGCATGTATCGGTCCCCTGTCAGATCTAGGTACAGGATGCCACCGAAGGCATAGATGTGCAAGGGGACGCTACTTTTCAGTACAAAGTACTTGCTGCGGCGGATCGGAGGTGTTATCGTGGGCCCATGGCCGCTCCCCAACGCCTTCCCCCTCCTCCCGCCGATGCCCCCGCCCTCCACGCGCGGGCCATGGACAACCTCTCCTTTATCCGTCGGACCATGGAGCGGGCCACGGCGTTCACCGCGGTGCCCGGTTGGGGCGGCGTCGCCATGGGCGCCATCGCGCTGGCGGCGGCGGTGCTCGCCTGGGGCGCTTCGCCCGAGGAGTGGCTCGTCACCTGGCTCGCCGCTTCGGTCGCGGCGCTGGGGGTCGGCGGGTGGTCCATGGTTCGAAAGGCGCGCCATGGGGGCACCCCCGTGCTCTCCTACTCCGGCCGCCGCTTCGTGCTGAGCTATGTCCCGCCTATTCTGGTCGGCGCACTGCTCACCGTCGTCCTAGTGCGCGCCGCACTCTACTCGGCGCTTCCCGGTACCTGGCTGCTGCTCTACGGTACGGGAGTCGTCACCGGGGGCGCCTTCTCGGTACGGGTCGTGCCCCTGATGGGGATTTGCTTCATGATCCTCGGTACCGCGGCACTCTTCGGCCCTCCCGCCTGGGGCAATGCCCTCATGGCGGCCGGCTTCGGCGTGCTGCACGTGATCTTCGGTCTGATCATCGCGAGGAGGTACGGTGGCTAAGTCCAACCTCGCGCCGCGCGCCCCCGACCCGGGCGCGCGGCCAGGCGCGCTTCATGGAGTGAAAGGCGGCGCGGCGGCGCAGGGCCCTCTGGAGCTCGATCGGCTGATCCACGAGCGGATGCGGCTCGCGATCGTCAGCGCGCTCGCGGTGAACGACACGCTCGCCTTCAACGAGCTGAAGCGGCTGCTCGAGACCACCGATGGAAATCTCAGCGTGCACGCCCGAAAGCTGGAAGAGGCGGGCTACGTGCACTGCACCAAGTCCTTCGAGGGCCGGGTGCCCCGGACCGAGTACCGGCTGA
>JACCSE010000151.1 GCA_013813145.1 Gemmatimonadales bacterium | reverse complement strand
GTTCACCAGGACGCTGAGCTCGGCCGCGCGCCCGACCCGCTCCGCCACCCGCGCGATGTCAGGCTCCCGGGCCAGATCGGCCGGGAACGGCTCGACCGCGATCCGATGCCGCTGCGTCAGCTCCCGCTGCAGGGCGGCGAGCCGCTCCCCATCGCGCGCTACGACCACCAGGTCGTGCCCCCGCGCCGCGAGCTGGACGCAGAACTCCCGCCCGATGCCCGCGGAAGCGCCGGTGACGACCGCGAGTCCGGGAGCGATCACCGCTGAAGCCCGCTCCTCACCGCCGGCTCCTCTGTCCGCTCCGCTCCGCTGCCCCGCTGCCCCGCTGTCCCCCTGAGTCTCCGAGCGGCCTCTTCCAGCACGTCGCTCGTCTTGCAGAAGACGAACCGCACCAGGGACCGCTCGCCTCCTCGGGAGAAGAAGCTGGACCCCGGCACCGGCGTGACGCCCACTTCCCGCGACAGCCAGACGGCGAAGGCGGTGTCGTCGAGCTCGGAGAGACCGGAGTAGTCCGCGAGGATATAGTACGCGCCCTCCGGCGGCTCGCACTTGAACCCCGACTCGACCAGCGCCGCGTGGAGCAGATCGCGCCGGCCCCGGTATCCCTCGGCCAGGCTAGCGTAGAATGATTCGTCGAGCTGGTCCAGCGCGACGGCGACTCCCTCCTGAAGCGGCGCCGGCGCGCCGACGGTCAGGAAATCGTGCACCTTCCGGATCGCGTCGGTGAGCGCCGCCGGCGCCACGATCCATCCCACCCGCCACCCCGTCACGCTGAACGTCTTCGAGGCGCCGCTGATGGTGACGGTGCGCTCCCGCATCCCGGGCAGCGTCGCGATCGGGATGTGCTCGCCCCAGAATCGGATGTGTTCGTAGATCTCGTCGGTCACCGCCAGGGCGTCGTACCTGACGCACAGATCCCGGATCGCCTCCAGCTCGGCCCGGGTGAGGACCCGGCCGGCGGGGTTGCTCGGCGTGTTGACGATGATCGCGCGGGTGCGGGGTGAGAAGGCGGAGGCGAGGCGGTCCAGGTCCAGGGGCCCGGACGGCTCCAGCGGCACGTAGACCGGCCGGGCGTCCGCGAGAATCGTGTCCGGGCCGTAGTTTTCGTAGAACGGCTCGAACACGATCACCTCGTCGCCCGGATTCACTAGCGCGAGCAGCGTGGCGATCATCGCCTCCGTGGCGCCGCAGGTGACGGTGATCTCCCGCTCAGGATCGGCCGCGATGGCGTACCACGTCGCGTATTTGCGGGCGAGCGCCTCCCGGAGCCGCTGCGCGCCCCAGGTGATGGCGTATTGATTGATGTCATCCCTCACCGCCCGAATGGCCGCCTCTTTCAACAGGTCGGGGGCCGGGAAGTTGGGGAACCCCTGCGCCAGGTTGATCGAGTTGTACTCGCGCGCTAGCCGGGTCATTCCCCGGATCACCGACTCGCGGAATCCGTGGGTACGTCGGGCGGTAGTCACCGGGACTCCGGGAGGATGGGCATGCAGAAGAGTACGGCGATCGGCCGGATAGAGACAGCAGTGTGCGGACCGTGGGTACAGCGGCATCCCGAGCCGATCACAGGCGTTCCGTTGCTGCCCCGCTGCCGCCTGGCCCAACAGTTGCCCCGCTCCCCCGGCATGCCCCACGACCTGCCATCGTTCACCGACCTCCACAGCCATCTCGTCCCCGACGTGGACGACGGCGCGCGATCGGTCGAGGAATCGCTCGCTTCGCTCGCCGCGTTGCGCTCCGAGGGAGTCGGTGCGCTGGTCACCACCCCGCACCTGCTGGTCCCCCGATTGACCAGCGAGGCGGCGATCGACCGGGAACTGGCCGTCCACCGCGAGGCCTTCGACGAGCTGGCCGACGCGGTCGGGCAGCGCTCCGATCTGCCCGCACTCGGTCTGGGCCAGGAGATCTGGGCTCCCGACGCCGCCACCTTGCTCCGGGTTCTCGATCGTCCCGGCGCCGGGCTGGCCGGCACCCGCTGGCTGCTGGTCGAGTTCGGCTTCGAGCTCCAGGGCACCCACGAGGACGTGGTGCGCGCCGCGGTCGCGGCGGGACGGGGAATCATCATCGCCCACCCCGAACGCTACAGCTACCTGCCCGGCATCGAGCCGCTGGAGCAGATGCGGCGCTGGCGCGGGCTTGGCGCGCTGCTCCAGGTGAACGCCGGCAGCTTCACCGGGCATTACCGGAATCACACTGCGGGATCCGAGCGGCTGGCCTGGGAGATGGTGGCCCATGGACTGGTCGACCTGGTCGCGACCGACCACCATGGCGCCCGGCGCACCGGGGTCTCGCCCCTGGAAGCGTTCGGGGCCCTCGCCGCCCGGGGCGAGCGGTCGCTCGCCGAGCGGGTCATGGCCGGGGCCCCGAGCGAGATGATGCGGGAGGCGGTATTCGAGCTCGGCCGCGCGGGCGTCAGATCTCCCGGGGGAGCCGGGTAGTTCCGATGGCCTGGAGCAGGTAGCTCATCGGTCCGGTGGACTCTTCGCCCCCGGCCACCCGCGCCGAGTCGATGGCGGCCGCGACGTGGCGGCGCAGGCGGCCGTACCGCTGCGAGGCCTCGACATCCTCGAAGGCGATGGTTCCCTCACCCAGCTTGTAGGCGCCCGCCTCCTCCGTCAGCAGGGCCAGCGTCCGGTCGATGGCGGTCACCAGATTCGAGCTCAGCGCAGTCAGCGCCGCCGGCTCCTTGGGCGCGGGACGGGAGTGCCACTGCCGCAGCGCCTGCGTCGGCCAGCCGTGCTCCTTGGACATCGCAGCGAAGGTGTCCTGATACTCCTCCTCGATCTGCTTCTCCTGCTGGCGGTACACCCGAATGAAGTTCGCAGCGCCCGCGAGCCCCAGCCGCGTCTCGGTCACCCCACCATTGGGGGTGAGCCGCGACGACGCCAGCAGCTTGCCGAGCCGGGCGACCCGCATACCGGTCTCGAGCCGCTCGCGAGCGGATTCGTGGGCCGCGTTGTAGCGTCCGATCAGTCCCTCGACCGTGGTGGCGGAGGCCCGATTCTCCGGCTTCTTCGCCGGCCCGTTCTCCGGGAGAACGTCGCCCAGCGCGTTCAGTTTGAGTGCGGGTGCGCGGGGCAGCGCGGGCGCGACCGAAGGCTTCGTCGCGGGGGCGCTCTCTTCCTCGTTCCAGGCGGGCGTGGTGCTGGCCAGCGAGATGACTTGCTCCTCCCGCGCCTGCTGCTCCTCCGGTACCGCCGCGGTGGCCGACGCTTGCAGCGCACCGTCGCCCGCCCAGGGCGGACGCGGACCCGAAGAGGCGAGTTGCACTCCGAAGAGCAGCGCCAGTCCGGCGACGCTGAACGCGAACAGCCGGCGCCAGGGCGGAGCCGCGGCCCGCGCCACCGACTCAGAGTCGGGACTCGGTTCCACGGGGTCCGGACCGGGGTCGGCTCCTTCCAGCATCTCGCTGTGAGCATTGAGGTAGGTCCAGCTCGACCGCTCCAGCGGCGCCAGCGGATCCACCGTCATCTGCGCCACGATGGCCTTGTACTGCGGGTGCAGCGTGATCGAGATCCACTTGGACGTGGCGCGGTGATAGATCCGCGAATGCCCATCCACGTCACGCCGACGGATGGCCGCCGTGAGATCGTCGCCTGTCCGATACAGCTCTTCCTTGCCGGGTCTCAGCTCGACGAGATACATGGTGCACGCTCGATGGTTCGTGGATCGCGGCCGGATGGCCGGAGGACCCTGGGGTGGACTGGATGATAGTGGAGGAACCCGCTGCCTGATGCCGCTCCGTCCGGTGCCAGATCCGTGCTCCCGGAGCCTGCCGTTTCTCCTCCCAGCCATCGGATTCGAAATCTCCCGCCCGTAATCCGCCGCCCCAAAACCACTTACCCGCCCGCAACCGAGGAGTGCAAAGCTTTGCCCGATCCTCCGGCGACGGATTTTCGGGGTGCCCGGACCCCTCCCAGGAGGTGCGTTTTTCGTGAAGCTTGGTGGAATGCAAGATGTTTCCTTCGCCACCCGGATCGATTAGCATGCGACATGTCCCCGTCCGGGCCCGGCCCGGGCCCGTTGCCTGAAGCGAGAACTCGCCGGCGAGCCGGCGATGGGAGGCTGCATGAGCAGACAGTACCGGAGGTTCGACGACGAGGAGCTCGGCGCGCGGCGGCGCTCCGGCCCCGGCGTGGGCACGGTCGTTCTGGCCACGGCTCTCGGTGTCGGTATCGGACTCCTCGCCGCGCCCGAGACCGGCACCAAGACCCGGCGCCGGCTGCGTCAACGGATGTCCACTCTGGGTAACGACCTGGAGGAGGGGCTGGAAGGCGTTCAGGAGTTCGGTGGCCGGGCCCGGGAGCGGATGCGGGCTCGACTGGAGCGACTCAAGGCCCGCGAAAAGGACATGGAAGACGACGTCACCGACGAGGAGGACGACGACGAGGAATCCCGGACGCTCGGCACTATCCTGGCGCTCGCCGCCGGGGCGGCGGCAAGCTACTTTCTCTCCAGCGAGCGGGCGGCCCCGGCCCGGGCCCGCGCCAGGGATGCCGCCGACACGGTTCGCCGCCAAGCCACCGACCGCTGGGAGCGCTTCCAGCAGCGGACCGGCGACAACGGACATACCGGCAGCCCCGAAGGGTCTCAGAGTGAAACAACCGGCGGCACCCGCCCGTCTGATGAGGCCCCTCGCGGGAGTTAAATGCAGTGCTGAAGAAATGGCTGTCGCGACGGCCCCGCCTGCCGGGGCCGTTTTCCTTGGGTGTCGTCGCGGCCGGTCTCATCCTGATACTTGTTCTGGCGGCGTTTGTCTGGATGCAGACCTGCGGTCTCGCCGGCTGCCCCGGTACGGCCGAGCTGCAAGCCTTTCGTCCCAGCGAAGGCAGCCGCATCCTGGACCGCTCGGGAGTCACGTTGGGACGGCTGACCCACGTACGGCGACTCAACGTTCCGCTCTCCCGGGTGCCCAAGCACGTGCGCGCGGCGTTCATCGCGGTCGAAGATCGCCGCTTCTACCATCACGACGGGATCGACTGGCGTAGCGCCGGCCGGGCGCTGTGGCGCAACCTGCAATCGCTCAGCGTGCGCGAAGGGTTCAGCACCATCACCATGCAGGTGGTGCGGAACGCCTTCCTTCCCCATCTCTCGGGCGAGCGCACCCTGCGGCGCAAGCTGATCGAGCTGGAGCTGGCGCAGCGGCTGGAGCGGGCCCTGCCCAAGCAGCGCATCCTGGAGTTGTATCTCAACGTCATCTATCTGGGTAACGGCACGTACGGGGTCGAGGCGGCGAGCCGCGATCTATTCGGCAAGAGCGTCGAGCGGCTGACGGTCGGCGAGGCCGCGACGCTGGCCGGGATCGCCCGCGGGCCCTCGCTGTATGCCCCGCGGCGCCACCGGGACCGTGCCACCGCCCGGCGGGACCTGGCGCTGCTGTTGATGGCGCGCGAGGGATACATCTCCGAAGATCGCGCCCGGCGCGCCCGGGCGGAGCCGCTGCGTCTTTCCGCCGGGGAGTGGCGGCCCCGGCGGGAGCCCACCCACGCACTCGATCCGGTCCGCGAGCTGGTGGATTCGGTGCTCGGTGATGACGCCGACGGGCTCGGCGATCTGGTGGTCCACACCACCCTCGACGCCCGCGCCCAGCGCGCCGCGACCCGGGCGGTGAGCGACCGCGCCGCCGCGATCGAGCTGGCCGCGGGCCGGAGATACCGGCGGAAAGGCGTCGCTTTGGAGGGCGCCCTCGTGGCGATCGCCGCCGGGAGCGGTGAGATCCGCGCCCTGGTCGGCGCGCGCCGCCTTGTGCGGCAGGGGTTTAACCGCGCGCTCGACGCCCGGCGCCAGCCAGGGTCGGCCTTCAAGCCGTTCGTGTACGCCGCGGCGCTGGCGGACGG
>JACCSE010000141.1 GCA_013813145.1 Gemmatimonadales bacterium | reverse complement strand
ACGTCCGCCGGCCTCCCGCGATCGACGAGGGCGACCCGCTGCGTGGCCGCCTCATCGCGGTGGATCCGGGGCATCCGCCAGCGGGCGCCACCGGCCCCACCGGCTTGCGCGAGGCGGAGGCGAACCTCGGCGTGGCGCTGGAGCTCCGCCGCCTGCTGGAGGCCGCCGGAGCCAAGGTCTTGATGACTCGTACGGGGGACACGCCGCTCGACCTCTGGCCCCGGATCGCGCTCGCCGAAGCGGCCGGCGCCGAGCTGCTGATCTCGGTCCACAACAACGCCCTGCCCGATGGGATCAACCCGTTCACCAACAACGGCAGCAGCGTGTACTACAATCATCCCCGCAGCGCGCCGCTGGCTCGGGCGATCCAGGAGGAGCTGGTCCGCCGCCTCGGTCTCCGGGACCTCGGATTCGGCCGGGGCGACCTGGCGCTGGTGCGCGGCACCTGGATGCCGGCGGTGCTGACCGAGGGTTTGTTCATGATGCTGCCGGAGCAGGAGGCGGCGCTCAGGAGCGAGCGGGGGCGGCGGGCGTATGCCGTGGCGGTATTGGATGGGATTCGCAGGTATCTTAAGGAGTACCCGCGGGAGGACTGAGTGCCTGGGAGGACTGAGTGTCTGCGGCTATTCACCACGAAGGCACGAAGAGCACGAAGGACATGAAGGGTTCACCCACCAACACCTCAGTCCCGAACTCTTCCAAAGCGGAATGAGACGAATGGTGACTGGATGAGGAGTCCTCTGTGTCCTTCGTGCCTCGTGGTGAATAGCCGCAGACACTCCGCAGGGGAATGAGCCGTCGCGTGTGGGCCAGCCCCAACCCGGGGCGTCTCCTAGAGCGGATCCCGCCCAGCCCCCGCGGTGCCGCTGCCGGTGGGCCGTCGGGGCGCTGAAGACCAAGGTTCGTCGAATGAGGATCGTACCGTGATGTTCGTCCCACCCCGTGCAAGCCGGCTCCGAGTCCCGGCGCTCCTCCTCGCGCTGCTGATCGCCGCCGCTCCCCCGCACCTGCAGGCCCAGTCTCCCGCTGAACGCGCCGAAATCGAGCGCTTCCGCGATTCCCTGGCCGCGACCGCCGATTCCAGCGGACTGCTGACGCTGGAGCGGCGCCTCATCGCGGAGGCCAAGGCCGATCGAAGCAACGCCATGACCCACCTCAGGCTCGGCTTCCTGTCGCTCCGTCTGGGCGAACTGGGAGGGCAGACCCACTATGAGGACGCCGCGTCGGAGTTCCAGTGGGCCATCGACCTGCAGCCGCTGTGGCCCTACGGGCACTACGGTATGGGCTTCGCCGAGTACGGAGTCGGCGACTCCCAGATCTCTTTCGTCACCGGCATCAAGACGATGCTCGGCAAGGACGCGCTCACCCGCTCGGCGATGGCCTTTGCCCGCTCGGCGGAAGTGGATCCCGCCTTCGATCAAGGTCTGGTGGACCTCTCCAACACCGCCCTGCGCCAGCGGGTCAACATCAAACTCGACGTGGCCCTCCAGGCGCTCCGGCGCGCGGCGCCGACCGAGGCCGCCTCCCACCCGGCGGTGCTGCTCGCCCGCGGCCGGGTGGAGCGGGAGGTGGGCGACGGAGACTCCGCGCTGGCCGCCTTCCGCGGCTACCTCGAGCGCGGCCCCAACCGCGGCCTCGCGCTGCTGGAGATGGCCCGCACCCTCTTCCTGCTCGGCCGGTTTGACGGCCTCGAGCCCTACTACGAGGGCGCGGCGACCGACGACTCGCTGACGGTCGCGGCCTACCGCGCCGACCTCGCCACCATCGCGACCGACAGCGTGATGGGCGAGTTCGACCGGACCAGCGGCGAGCGCCGGACCGAGTATCTGCGCCGGTTCTGGAGCGAGCGCGACCGAATCGAGCTCAGAGGAGAGGGAGAACGGCTCCGGGAGCACTACCGCCGGCTCTTCTACGCCCGCAAGAACTTCTATCTCACCTCACTCAACCGGCACTACGACATCGTGGAGCGGTACCGCTCCGGCAGCCGCGACTTCGACGATCGCGGCGTGATCTACATCCGTCACGGCGAGCCGTCCAGCCGCGCCACTTACGCGGCGCCCAGCCTGGAGCCGAACGAATCGTGGCGCTACGGGCGGCCCGAAGGGGACCTGATCTTCCACTTCATGGCGCGGGAGGACGTACAGGACTTCAAGCTGGTGGAGAGCCTGTTCGACGTGCTCGGCTTCAGCAACGCCCTCGCGCTCCGAGGCGGGCTGGCCGGCGCCGAGGGCGACCCGATGGCGCAGCAGCTCCTGCTCTCGCGCGAACGGCTCGCGCCGATCTACGGCCGGCTCCAGACCGCGGGCAAGATCGCCACCGGCCGCTTTCAGGACGAGGAGCGGCAGGCGGGCCAGACCAGCATCGCGCTCGGCACTCGGAGCGACAGCTACGAGCTTCGGTTCCCCGACGAGCTGAAGGTAAAGACCGAGGTGCTCGCGGTCGGCCGCGATGCTTCCGGCAGCCAGGTGCAGATCGTCTACGCCATCGCCGGATCCGGGCTGGAGCCGGTCACCGTTACCCAGGGATACCTCTACTCGGTGCGGGTCCGCTTCGTGGCGACGGACCGGGTGGGCCGGGTGGCCGCGGCGCTCGACACCACCCGCCACTTCGTGGCGCCCGCGCCGGTGCCCGACGGAGAGCACCTGGTGGGACGGGTGGCGCTCAAGGTCCCGCCGGGACGGCACCAGTACCGTCTGGCCATCCAGCAGGGCGAGGAGTCGGGCGTCATCCTCCCGCGCGACACGGTGCGGGTCGGACAGCCCACCTCCGCCGCCCTCTCGCTCAGCGATCTCGTCGTCGGCAGCCGCGGCACCAACCTCTACTGGCGCCGGACCGAGCAGGACACCGTCATGTTCAATCCGCTCCGCACCTTCAAGCGGAACGAGGACATGGAGCTGTACTACGAGGTGGAGGGCCTCAGCACGGGCACGCCGTACACCGTGCGCATCGCCGTCCGAAAGCAGGGCGGCGGCGGCGGCATCTTCCGCAAGATCTTCGGCGGCGGCGGCGCCGTCATCAGCCTCAAGTTCGACGACCAGGCCACATTCCCCGTCGCCAGCAGCCAGCGGACGCTCAACCTCGATCGGCTGAAGCCGGGGGAGTACACGCTGGAGGTGGTGGTGGACGACGGGAACGGCCGGACCGATCGGCGGGCAGCGGATTTTGAGGTGGTGGAGGG